>NZ_CP085135.1:6445000-6701426 GCF_020616515.1 Mesorhizobium sp. PAMC28654 | reverse complement strand
TTTCCTTACACCCGAGAGTTGAGTTGAACCGATTGGTTTGGTTCGGGGTGTTCGGTACGAGCCGGCCCGAGAGTGGACGGTCAGCGGCCCGGCAAGCCGGGGTGTTCGCTCAGCTCGTCATCCGGCATGTCGTTAGGGAGGGAGCGCGGGCCGGGAGGCTAGAAACGACCCGCGCTCGGGTCACAGGGACACGCTAGAAGACCTAGCAATGATTATTAAATCATACCACGGTATGATTTGTCAATCACCTTGGAGAACGAAATTGGCCAGGGTTCTGGCTACCTCGATTATGGACATAGCCTCGTATGCGGCGTGCGACGCCACTACGCGGGCCGAGACAGCCTGGACACAAGCAAGGCGTACCTGCTGCCTCCACTTCTCCTCGGCCGGCGCGACGAATGGTGCGGCGACGGGCTGATCACTTTTTGGCATATGCGATCCTCTGGAGGTCGGAGTGCTTCCGCGTGTTGACGGCGTGCATCGGGTCTTTGGGGTTCATCAGACTGTCGACGAACGCCTTGTCCCCGGACATTTTGGCCAACTCGACACGGGCGCCCTCGGGATTGGAGAACGGGCTGATCGACGGGGCGCCGTCGCGGAACGGAGCCTCGACACCCATGCGTTCGCCGAGGACGGCGAGCAGTTCCAGGTTCGCGGCGACGCCGTTGGCGGCGTCCAGGCGACCCAGCATTTCGGCCGACAGGCCAAGGGCTTTCGCTGCTTTCGCTCCGCTCGCGATGAGCTGGTCGTACTGGCCGGCGCCCTGGGCTTCGTATTTCGACTTGAGCTGCGCGATGCCAAGTTCGTTCTTGGCCTTGGCTTCCTCTGCCATCTTGGCGCCGGCTTGCTGGACCCACTCGTTGTTCTTGTCGGCGAGGAGCTGCGCCTGGTCGGGCCGGAGGCCGGCGTCCTTGAACCAGTTCTTGGCCGTCTCGACGTAGGTCTGATCGACCTGGAGGCCATCGGCGAACTTGAGATCGTACTTGGTGTCGGCGCCAATGCCGTTCACCGTCTTGTACCAGCCGGACTGCTGCTGTGGTGAGGCATCCGCTTTCAGCTTCTCGATAACGTCGCCACTGCCGGAATGGATACGCATAAGATTGTAGTTGGCTGCGGCCAGGTCGCCGGGGGTCTTGTAGCCCTTGGAGACTACGTGGTCGCGGGCAACACCCTCGGGAATACCGGACACCCAATCGGTCGGGGCGGCCGGTGCAACCGGGGCGATTGGAGCTACCGGCGCGACCGGTGCGACCGGGGCGGTGATGATAGGATCGGGCATTGGTTACTCCTCAATTTTCCGTGGGTTGAATTTCTCGGCATTGTACTTCTGATACAGCGCGGCAGTGTCGAGCCCGGCGTAGTCGAAGATGCGGTGAAGCACCTCCTGCCGGCCGATGAGAACATCGGTCATGCGCTGGTCGTGGTGATAGACGCCCTTGTCGAAGTGGCAGAACTTCATCAGGTCATCGAGGACGGCCTGGCGATCGCCGCGCGGATCGTCGACCGTATCGAAGACACGCGAATATGCCTGACTGCGCCGGCTGAATATCCCCCGTACCAGCGCCCTAGCCTGCTCGATGATGTCGCTCATTTTGCACCGTTGGGGCCGGACGCCTTGACCAGCCCGGTGAGAGCGGGCGCGGCGGCGACGGCCTGTTGCATCGTGGCCTGCTGGTTCTTCTGCTGCTTGAGTTGTGCAAGCGCAGCCGGATCACGCTGCCATTTGGATGGCACGGAGTTTGCCCACATGATGTCGGGCATGGCCGCTTCCATATCGATGACGAGCAGCGGCGTCGGGTCTTGCGTCGCCTCGACGTAGGGCAGCACGATGGAAATGGTGCGCGTCAGGCCGGCAACGTCTTCGGCCCTCTGCATTCTGGATAGGGGGCCGTCGAACTCCACCTTGTACGCGCCGGCAGCTTCTACAAGCTCGGGTGGCATCGGGGGCAGCATTCCCTGCTCATTGAGCAGATCAAGCTCGCGGTCGATGAGCACGCCGAGGCATTCGGACTGCTGACGACCGGCGGTCGGAGCAAGCAAAGCGCCCTTCTCGCGAACGCGCTCAATCACTTCGGTCGCGGTCATCTGCGGATTGTCTGTCAGGATTTGGAATAGGGTGACGAGGAAGATATCGTTGATGTCCTTCCGCTCCATCTCCATCAGGTCTTTGCCGACATCGACACGCCCGTTGTTGCCATACTCCTGGACTAGCTTCTGGCCACTGGCGCTGACGCCGCCGGTTATGATCGCGCCGGGCCGGAGATCGGTGCCGTCGAGGATGCCATCGTCGAAGACCAGGGTGATCGGGTCGACCGCCCGGTGGCCTTGCTTGAGGATGATGCGCTTCTCCTCGTTCAACGTCTTGATGGCCGGCAGGGCAAGCATACCGGGCGACCGCCCATATGTTTCGCCGGGGGCCGTCACGTAGCGGTTGACGGGGAATGGCCAGGTCCGGTAGCCGCCGGCTTCGACGACTTGCTTGCCTTCGATGCTGACGTACTCAGACGTGAAGGTCATCGCCCGGTGATCCAGGGCGTGCGGAATGATAAGCTTGTTGCGCTCGACATACTGGACGAACTCAAAGTCCGGCCGCTCGCTGCGCTTGCCAATGGGCTTGTCGTATTCGATGCGGATTTGCGGCGGCAGCATGTCCAGGCCGAACATGTCGACGGCCTGCCGGGCAGAGAGCTTAAATGACCGCAGCGCCGTGTTGATGCGGCCCTGGTAGTCGGCGATGTAGAAGATACTGCCGAGGTGCATCGACCCGTAGCGAAGACCGCGCTGCCCCTTCTCGCGGGGCTTCTCGACCCGGTACTGGCCGGTGCCGTAGGCGCCCATGCTGATGTAGCTCTCCTGCTGCACGGTGGCGAATGCCGAATGTGCCGAGTAGCGCTGGGCGAACAGGATGGCCGTCACGTCATCGAAGTAGTTCTTATAGCGCGACGATCTGGATGAGACGTGAGCGGCGATCTGGATGAGATTCTCAGGTCGCGGTCACGTGCAAATTATCATGCTGATTGTCGCTGGCAAGGCCTTCATCTATTTCTGATTGCCGCTCCGCGACAAGTTCGTGTTTGTTCTTGATTGTCGCGTAAGAGGCTGGCCTGCCGCGCTGGCGTTTGGCTTCCATGGCGGATCTGCGCCGGTAGCTTTCGACGTTCATCTCGAAGATCGTTGCGTGGTGAACAAGTCGGTCCACTGCGGCGAGGGTCATGGCGGGGTCCGGAAAGATTCTGTTCCATTCTCCGAAGGGCTGATTGGCGGTGATCATGATGGAACGCCGCTCATATCTTGCGCAGATGAGTTCGAAGAGCACGCTCGTTTCGGCCTGGTCCTTGGTGACGTAGGCCAGATCGTCGAGGATGAGCAGATCGAACTTGTCGAGCTTGGCGATGGCGGCTTCGAGCTGCAGCTCTCGCCGCGCGATCTGGAGCTTCTGCACGAGATCGGTGGTTCGGGCGAACTGCACGCGCCAGCCGTTCTCAATGAGGGCGAGTCCGATCGCTGCCGCAAGATGCGACTTTCCGCCACCGGGTGGGCCGAACAACAGGATATTGGCGCCCTTGGCGAGCCAGCTGTCACCGGCGGTCATGGCCATGACCTGGGCCTTGGAGACCATGGGTACGGCGTCGAAGGCGAAGCTGTCGAGCGTCTTTCCGGGCGGCAGATGCGCTTCGGCCAGATGCCGTTCGATCCTGCGATGTGCCCGTTCGGCCAGCTCATGCTCGGCGATGGCCGAGAGGAACCGGGCGGCGGGCCACCCCTCTCTATCGGCCTGCTCGGCAAATTGCGCCCAGAGCGTCTTGATCGTCGGTAGCCGGAGTTCGTTGAGCATGATGCCGAGGCGGGCTTCGTCGATGGTGTGGGCGTTGCTCATGCGACGTCTCCCACATGGGTTGCCCCGATCAGGGCTTCATAGCCGTTAAGGGAAGCGAGTTGCACCAAGACGGTCGGCAGCCGTGCGGGGTCCGGGCCGAGGAGGGTTCGCAAGACGGCAATATCGGGCAGGTCGCCGGCGTCGAGGGTCTCGGTGAGTTGCTCGGCAAGCTCACGCTCGCAGCCTCGATCGTGGGCCAGCGCCAGCAGATCGACCATGATCTTGCACGCCTGCCTGTCCGGCAGCCGCTCAATGAGCTCGTCGAAGGCCCTGCGGTATTCCTGCCGCGGGAAGAGCTTGTCACGATAGACGAGATTAAGAAGCGCCATCGGCTTTTTGCGCAGGGAATGGATGACGTGCCGATAGTTGACGACCTGATCGTGCCTCCCGTCGGCATGGCCTCGGCCCCTGGGCAGCGTCATCAGCTTTGTTCCTCCCATAAAGACCTCGAGGCGATCATCGAACAGGCGGATGCGAAGCCGATGTCCGATCAGGCGGGAGGGGAACGGTGTAGAAGACCTTGCGCAAGGTGAAGCCGCCGGTCCGCGACACGGTGACGACCACCTCCTCGAAGTCGCTGGTCCGCTGGTCTGGAAGTTCCTGCAGTTGAGGGCGTTCGGCATCGATGCGCTTGCCATGATTGGCGTTGTGCCGGCTGACGATCTCGTCGATGAAGGCTCGATACGCGCCGAGATCGTCGAAATTTCTGCTGCCGCGCATCAGAAGGGCGTCACGGATGGCATCCTTGAGATGGCCATGGCTGCTTTCGATCGAACCGTTCTCGTGCGCGATGCCCTTGTTGTTGCGGGTCGGCGTCATGCGGTAGTGCGCGCAAAGCTCTTCGTAGCGATGCGTGAGATCCTCCTTCGCATCGGCGCTGAGGTTGCGGAAAGCCGCCGACAGGCTGTCGCTGCGATGATAGAGCGGCGCTCCCCCAAGCGACCACAGCGCGTTCTGCAGTCCTTCGGCCAGGGCCACGAAGCTCTCGCCGCCGAGAATGACATGGGTGTGTTCAAAGCCGGACCAGGCGAGCCGGAAGTGGTAGAGTAGATGATCAAGAGACTGGCCGGCGGCGATCGACACGTCAAGGCTGCCCATGTCGGTAAAATCCGATAGCCCGAGTCGGCCGGGTTCGTGAAGCTGGCGGAAGATAACCTCCTGCTCTTCGCCGTGGATGGCACGCCATGACCGGATGCGCCGCTCCAGCGTTCGGCGAATGCCCGCGCTCAGTTCCGGGTGCCGCCGCAGCATCTCCTCATAGATGGCGACAACACGGATGCCTGGCGCCGCCTTCAAAAGGGGAACGACCTCGGCATCGAAGATATGCTCGAGAGGGTCAGGCCTCCGCCGGCCACGAGCCTTTTGCTTTTGCGATGGCAGGTGCGCGTCCGTCTTGATGCGATAGGCCGTCGCCCTGCTGATCGACGCCTTGGCGGCGGCGACCTCGATAGAATTGTTTTGTCGGTACTTCATAAAAAGCCTCGTCTGATGATCGGTTACATGGCGACCCGGCACAAAGATGGTTCTCCATTCCAGAAAACCACCAAGCTACCGGGCCGACCGCGATCATAAGACGCTGAAAAATTGCGCGGCGGCGGGGGTGTAACTCCGGTCGGGCTACGCCCTCCCTTCGTCACACCCCCGCCGCCGAGTCTCATCCTGATTGACGCTGAGTCTCACCTTGTTTGTCGCCGCGCAAGTTCTGGACACGGAGGATTTTCTTGAGCTTGGGATCGTTCTGCGTCAGGCTGTGCCAAGTCGAGCCTCGCGGTGTGAGCAGGCTCTCCATCGCGGCGCCGAAGCGCTCCAGACCTTTGGCGGCCGTCGCGTCCAGGATCATGTCGGTTCGCTTCGAACCTTCGATGTTCATCTGGTTGAAGAACGCATAGCGGTCGCGCGGCAGCATACGCTCGGCGATCTCGACGCAGTGCGCATCGAGCGTCGAGCGGTCCTGGCGAAGCTGGGCGAGGAGATTGGCTACCTCGGTGCCACGGCTCGACGAGGGGGCTGGCGTTGCGGTGATATCCATTTACAGGCCGAGGAGCTTGGCGGTTGACGTGATCGGGTTGGGGACGCCCATGCCACCGGTCGGGTTGAGGGACTGGAAACCGCCTGCCGAGGCAGCGGCGAGCTGCGCGGTGCTGGTCGCCTGACCGTCCTGCGTCGTCTTGATGGGCAGGGGTGCGGGTGGCAGCGGCGTCGGCGCGGGAGCGTGCATCATCAGCTTTATCCAATCGTGATCCGCTTATCATATCACAGAGAATACATCGTAGTCAAAGCCGGTTCTCACTGTGGACTTGCGTCGACGCGCCCGATCCCGGCGGGATATCTTGCGGGCGAACGTCAGGGCCAAGGCGTCGGCGTCATCCGGTGAGGCCAGGCCGCGACGCTTCATGTCCTTTTTGCTTTCGATGAAAAGCTGCTGCTTCAACGTGTGGTCATACATCGGGCCGCACAAGTCCTGGCGCAGCTCCAGGTCTTCAAGCAGCGTGCCGCCCTCGACCAGCCAGGTCTTCATCGTCGCCCACATCTCGGCTTTCTTGTCGCGGAACCGGACGGGATCGTCAGCCGGGCCGGAGTTGACGCGGATGAGCTTGTAGCCCATGCCTTTCATGATGTCGGCGACGCCGAAGCCAACGCCGATCTCGTCGATGAATACGGCATCCGGCTCGAACCGGTCGATCAGCTCGGCGGCTTTCGTCGCAACAGTGATGCTGTCCTGGCCCCGATCGCGATCAACGGCCAGCTTGATAGGCGGGATCGAGCGGCCATCCATGCCCTGGCGGAAGCGCATGACACACTTGTCGCCGCCGCCAACCGCAACGTCGATGCCCATGAGGAGCGGCGCCCCTTCATCCTTCGGCACGGCCGGCCGGGCGAAGCTCGCGTCGACCAGGCCCTCGGGGATGAACTGCATAGCGCCGGATCGCGGGAACATGCCCCGGACGCGGACGCGCACATAGTCGCTGTCCTCGCCGTATTGGCTGACCATGCGATCCAGGTATTTCTTGTTGGTGATGCGGACGGATCGGCTGTCGACGTTGGCCGTATACCAGAGTGCGCGGTCCTGGTGGAAGCAGCGGAAGAACCGGCCTTCGTTGCGCGTCGGGTTGCCGAACTTGAACCAGAACCCCTCCCCGTCCGTCAATGCGCCGGAGATAACTTCGGAGATCGTGTCGGGAATGGCGGATGCCTCGTCCTCGATCATGATGATGGACGAGCCTGCGTTGTGGGCTCCGGCGAAGCCTTCCGACCTTTCGGTAGACCAGGTGACGGCTTCGAACATGTAGTTCTTGCGGCGATCCTCGGGATACTTGGCGTAGTAGAACGTGGTGGCCGTCCAGGTGAACCAATGCTTGTTGATGGACATCGAGTGCCACTTGGCCAGCTCCGGCCAGGTCTTGCCCGACAACTGGTCGCCAGTGTTGGCCGTGACGAAGCCGCGACAGTCGACGCGGGTCGACATCAGCCAGATGATCACCCATGAGACGGTGGCGGACTTGCCGATGCCGTGGCCGGACGCGATGGCGGACTGCCAGACCTCAAGCTCTTGGCCAAGGTCTTTGAGGTCGAGGTTCTTGGTGATGTGGTCGGCGAGCGCCTGAAACATGCGCCGCGTCCAGACATCTGGACCATCGGGGAAATTCTCAAGCGCCGTCCCCTTTTTACCCCACGGGAAGGCGAACATGACGAAGCCCAGGGGGTCGGCGTAGAACCCGCCGATCTCCTGGGCCAGTTGTCTATCAAACTCAAGCGGTGTCACTGGACCGGTGCGGGAGCCGGCTGGGCGCCTGCAACATCGGCCTGGACGGTTGCCGGCGGGAAAGCCTGACCGCTGACGGCGGATACCGGTGCGAGATGATCGGATACGGCGGCCACGGCTGCATCGGCCACGCTGCCAGCGTTCTGCTCGACGGCGACCGCGATCGGCTGGGCTGCACGGATGACGGGCTCTACCTTGATGGCCAGGGCCGCCATGTGGATATCGAACTCATCCTCGTAGCCGGCGAGCAGGCTCTCGTAGCGCGCGATGGCGTCGTGGTTGAGATAGAACTCGTAGATGATGGCGACGATGACCGCCGCGAAGACGACGAGGGCGAATATGAGGATGAATTGATTGGCCACGGCTGGTTGCCTCCTGGGCTGTGCTGGGACTGGAATTGCGACCAGTTTAGCGCGTCGGCTGGCCGACTGCAACGATTTTCATATCACAGTATGTTTTCTATATCGACGAGAAGCCGCGAAGCAGCCGCCGCCTCCCGCTCCTCGGCGTGCCGGATAGCGTGACAGTTGGCGCAAAGGACGATGCACTTCTCAACCTCGACCTCAGAGGCTTGGAAGGTCTTGGCCCTGCTCAACGCGAAGCTCTTGTTGCCGAGGTGGTGGAAATGCAAAGCGGCGGGGCAGGCGCTGAAACCGCAATCGACACAGCCGCGCGCGAGCTTGATTTTTGAGAGGTTCGCCTGGACCCGTTTCGCGCGCCGGGCCTTGTTCGGGCCGGCCGCCCGCCGCTGCGAGGCAGTTTTGCGCCGCTCGGTCACATACACGTAAACGCGCTGTTCCCCGGCGGCGGTCGTGTACTTGATGCGCTTTACATGCTTGGCCAATTGGAAACTCCTCACGCGCGAGGGCCGCGCTATTAGGTGTGGGGTATGCAAGCTTTTGGGGTCCGATCGAAAGTTCGGGGTACGGCGCGCCGGCATCCCCCTCCTCGGACATAAGCATTCTTTCCCTGGCGCTGATGATCCACAGTCAGCGGCGCTAGTCGTCGAAGATGTCTGATATTGTTACGTTTTTTGCGTCGATGGTTATTTGCTGGTCGCTTGATGGTCGAGGGATGCGCGATATTGCCTCTTTCAAGATCGAGGTCAAATCCGCATTATGTTGTGTCTCGACCGTGAGCTTATCACCATATGTTGTGGCAACACGCTTGCTCAGAAGCCAGCGGCGATTTTCCGAAACGACGCGGGCCATTAGTGGGTCGCGCACTCTCAAATGTATGTTGAAAAGCGTATCGGCTTGAGCCTCCGCGCCAACTTCCTCCGCAATCGAAAATGCCAGTTGCAAATCAGGGTTTCCCTTTCGATCCCGGAGAAAGGCGCGCGGATCGATATCGAACTCCGCGCAAGCTTCCGTGATCGTTGTGCCTTCCGAAATGCGATCGAGAACGGCCGTATAAGCTGAAAAATTGATGAGCGATGTCATGGGCTTAATTATATCACAATCGTACCACGATGAAAAAAACTAACCAAGGTATTGACGATTATCGAAGAGTATAAGAAATTAATATCACGGTTTGAAAAACGGACCGGACAAGCAACAAACCGAAAAGGGAATTGCAAAATGCGTAAGGCTCACAAATTCTTTCTCGATAACAAGTCGCATTGCTTGGCCATTCTTTCGTTGACTGTAATAGTCATCCACTACGTTGCGCCTGAATTAGAAGTGCACGCAACCGCGTTGATTGGTGTTATTTGCGTAGAATGCTCGTGAAACTGGCGGGGCTGGACACGGCAAAGCTTTGTCCAGCCCGATATGAAAATCTAACCATGAAAGGAAAATATCATGCGTATCGTCAAAATCCTAATTCGCTGGCACCGCGAACAAATCACTGCCCGCGCATCCCGCGATTACTGGTTTCAACAAGTCTATGGCTATTGAAAGGAACATACTATGCGTGAAGCTCTCATGATCATTCCGAAGGCCGACAATCACGGCCACGATCTATCCAACGTTCGCAAAGCAACATTGACGCGCATGATTGACGCTTTTGGCGGCTGCACGGTTCGCGATGCCGAAGGCTATTGGTTGGACAACGGCAAGCTCTATCAGGAACCGGTAACAGAACTAGTTTCAGCCTATACGCCCACTGATTTTAACGATGCGACATTGCGGGAAATCGCAACGCAAGCCGGCCACGATGCCAAGCAATTGGCCGTTTATGTCAGGTTCGCCAGCGGCGAAGTCGAATTGATCAATACCGCGCCCGCCTATGCCAACGCCGCCTAAAAACGTTCTGTTATGCCGCCCGTCGCGGCGGCATGATTGAGCGCTTGTGCTCGGGTTGGAAGGAAAATCAGATCATGACAATCACCATGTACCACGGAACGCGCGCCGCATATCTGCCCGCGATCGGCGAGCAAGGTCTATTGCCGCAAGCAAAGCCGGGTAATGACGCCAATTGGAAAGAGGCGCGCAAATGGTCCGACGAGGAACGCAATCGCTCCGTTTATGTCTCGCCAAGGGCGGCCATTGCGTCGCTGTTTGCCGAACGATTGGCGACAGAGGCCAACGATGAAGGCGTGATCCTTCAAATCGAACTGCCCGACGAGGAGCGCTCCCGCCTGCACATTGACGAGGCTGGCGCCGATCCGAAGGGTGATGCCGACAACAGCGGAATGCGCGTCAACGATTTCCAACGGTTCGACGGGCCTATCAAACGCGAATGGATCAAGGCTGTCGCGTTTCAAATTCTAATTCAGTTTCGCCGCTTCGCCATTGCGCCGACGCATCGCATGGCTGACGGTGGCGAAAAGGCCAAAGGTGATCCAACCCACCGATGAGCCTTTCAGCCGGTCAGGGCTTCAAACCCGGCCGGCTTTTTTATCCCCTCCACTACCCCGGCAATCCAACAACGACATTCTCAACCAACGCGGCTGGCGACAGCGACAGCTACCCCCTTAAGGGGGTGTAGCTTTTGTCGCTTTTCGCACGGACAAGGCCAGTGGCAGTTTGTCTCTTTTGTCGCTTTTGTCGCTTTTCAAATTTACCGTTATATTTCAGGCCGTTATCGTTGGCCAAAACGGATTTGTCGCTTTTGTCGCCGTGTCGCTTTACCCTTTTGGGGTGATAAACGGAGGCTGCCTCCATTTAAGGTATTTGTCGCTTTTGTCGCCTGCTAATCCTGCATAAGCGGCTCTAATGTTTGATAATCTTTAATCACTGAAAAGTGTCTGGCGCTTTGGTGACGACAGGAGTCCACTTTAGGGCAACGCGCCCAGAGAGCGCGGACTTTTGGGAGTTGCGGCGTTGCTTGTATTGCGGCATCGGCGAAGGGTGACGCGGCGTTACGGCGCGGCGTCAAGCCTTGATCCAGGTGATGCGGCTGGCGTTGCGGATAACGACGCCGCCGATGATGCGCTCGCCCGTGAATGCGTTTGCCAGGTCGAACTTGCCGCGCTCCAGGCCGCGCCGCACGACGCCGAGGTGATAACCTTCCTTGTCGCCGATCTCGACGAGGCACAGCGCATTGAGGCTGTCGGCGTCAACTGGCTTATCCTTGGCCGTTTCGTCGAAATAATAATTCCATCCGTGCTGCGGATGATCCCCGCCCAAGCCTTGGAACACAACGGCTTTTGTAGACGCGCCAGATCCAGTTGGCGCTTCCGCCGTCCTGCCGCTTATGCCGATCGTGACGCGGCCCGTCTCGTCGACTGTGCCTATGCACCCTACCGTGTTGGCCTTGGTGCCGACCGGCACATCGACGCCGAGCCGCATGAGGATTTCCTCAGTCGTCGTGTCCATAAGCTGGGCCAGTGTCGGAATTTCCTCGTGCGTCACCTTCCGCTTTCCATTGAGGATCATGGAAATGGTGTTCGGATTGGTGGCGATCGCGGTCGACATGCGCCGCTGGCTGGTGCCGAGATCACGAATGCGGTTCTGGAACCACTTGATATCTATGGTCATGCGCTTGCCCTTCCTAGTGATACGATTTCATACTCACATATACGCTTATCTCACTACCTAACACAACTTCCGCCTGGCCCGCCACACTTTTTCCACAGGTGTTAACGAAAAAGTTCTTGAACCGTGATACGATTTCTGTTCCAATAGTGTTTCCGTCGCGCTGGAATTTTTGGGGGCGCTCGGCGTATTGACACTCAAACAGTGACACAACGAGGCAACGTAAATGAGAAATCCCGCGAAGATGCGGTGGGGTGAATATTCCATCGGAACGCGCTACAACAAAAAAGAACCACTGTTCGATTTTCATATCATCAACATTCCGTGGCTTGGCGTCTGGCGCCTCATCCTCGGTAGACTGTCCATCAACCTCACATACCCGATAAGCATATGACGGACTACACGCTTGGGATCGATCCTGGCGTCAATGGCGCCCTTGCTGTCCTAGATGGCAAGGGCCGCTGCATCTGGATGGCCGATATGCCAACCCTGGAAGCCGAAGGAGCAAAGAGCCGCCGCGTCGTTGACGGCCCCAAGCTCATCCGGTTTCTTCGGCTGGTAGCCGCCAAGCTGCCTGGGATATCGGCCATGCTGGAGGAAGTCCGCTCTATGCCGCGAGATGGGCATGTCGGCGCTTTCAGCTTTGGTCGCAGTTTCGGAATAACGGAAACGGCCCTGGCCGCCGCGTCTATCCCCTTTCGAACCGTGCGGCCACAAGTCTGGAAGAAAGCGCTTAGCGTGTCCGCCGACAAGGACCAGGCTCGGCAACGGGCATCGCAACTCATACCGGGGGCCGCCCATCGCTGGCCGTTGAAGAAACATGACGGGCGAGCCGAGGCAGCTCTCATCGCCCGATACGCTGAAACCCACTGAGGAGACTGGCAAATGACGCATAAACCAGCCAACCGCGTTCTCGCCGCCCTGCTTTCCGAGCATGGGCGCCTCGATCCCGTCGACAAGGGCTATGGCCCCTGCGAGCTGTCCGAGGTGCTGCTCGCCGATGCCGCTGCTCGGACGCACGTCGAGGCGACCGATCACACCGAGCCCCACGATCTGCACCGCACGGCCGATGATGGCCGCCCGCACCACGACGATGAGTATGTCCGACCGAGCCACGCAAGCGACTTGACCACCCTGGCCGAGGCGGATCGACAAATTCAGTTCTTCGATGATCTGCTTGCGGCTCGCGAGGCTATGCCCACAGCGATCCATAAATCAGATCATGGTACACATTTGCCAACCGACGCCAAGGCACGCAAGGCTTTGCCGGTTTGCACTGGCGTTCTCGACTACTTCCCCGATGCGCTCGCCGCCGTCGCGGAAGTCAGCCGGATCGGCAACGACCAGCACAATCCCGGTCAGCCGCTTCATTGGGCCAAGGGCAAGTCGACGGATCACGCCGATTGCCTCGTCCGCCATCTGACGGATCGCGGCACGCTTGACACGGACGGCGGCAGGCACTCGGCCAAGGTCGCGTGGCGTGCCCTGGCCCTGCTGCAAACCGAGATCGAGGACGAAAGGGAGGGCAAATAATGCGCATCTACATAGCGGGACCGATGCGCGGAAAGCCCGATTTCAATTTCCCCGCGTTCGACAAGGCAAGCCAGTTCCTTCGGCGCCTCGGCCATACCGTATTCAATCCGGCGGATCGCGATCGGAAGGTTCACGGCGAGGATTTTGGCAAGGGTGACGGCAATCAAGATGTCGCCGTGCAGAAGGGTTTCAACCTGCGCGAAGCCCTGGCCACCGATATGAAGTTCATCGCCGAGGAGGCAGACGCCATCTGGATGCTGGAGGGTTGGGAAACCAGCCTGGGCGCCAGAGCGGAGCACGCCCTGGCCACGGCGCTGTCGCTGCGCATCTTCTATGACTGCGATCTGCCCGTCGACGACGATATCGAGATCACCTACGTCGACAACGGCATGACCGATGACCTGGGCAAGATGGCCCCTGCGGGGTTCGCATGAACATCCTAAACGCAATTCGCAAGACCCACGACACCTTCATGATGGAACACATGGAGGTGTCTGCCATCACGGCGAAGAAAGTGGCGCTCCGGGGTGAGGGTGAGGAGACGCCGCTTTGGTACTGAAAGTTCTCGACCCCTACCAGGAAGTAGGTGCGGACTGGCTGGCCAATGGCCCGCCGGTCCTCTACCTCGCCGACCAGATGCGCGTTGGCAAGACGCCACAATGCGTCGTCGCTTGCGCGCGGGCAGCGTTTAAACGCGTTCTGGTCATTTGCCCGGCGATCGTGCGCGGCCATTGGCTTTCCGAGTTCCGCAACTTCTGCCCCGACCGGGGCTTTGCCGAGAACGCTGTCACGATCTACACGGCCAAGGATGCCGACAAAATTGACGATAATACGCGCCTGGTGATCGTTTCGCGCGATCTGGCTGTCAAAGCTGACGTGTTCGCCGCGCTCTACGCCCGAGGCATGGTTTACGGCTACGATGTCGTGATCCTCGACGAGGCGCACGATCTCACCAACCGCGAGGCCAAGCGCACAAAGCTCATCCTGGGCAGCAAATGCACCGGCAACGAGGCCCTGGCCGGACTGGCCACGCGCTGCTGGTTTGTGTCCGGCACGCCGCAACGCCGCGACGCCTCCGACCTATTCCCGTTCTGCCGCATGGCCGGATTGTGGAAGCTGTCTCGATCCGATTTCACCAACAAGTTCTGCTTCGGCTACCATGACGGCTACGAGTACAAGATCACCGGATCGAAGAACCTGGCCGCCCTGGGAAAGCTGATCGCGCCCGTGACGCTTCGGCGCCTGCGCAGCGACATTTCCGACATCAAGGTCGACATCAACACCGTGACGATCGAACCGCGCGAGGTCAGCGTCAATCACCCGATCCTGCGCCTCCTGGCCATCCAGGAGCCCAAGTTCGCGGCCCAGCTCGTCGAGGGCCTCAAGGCCGGCGATCTGTCCAACATCGAGGCCAAGAGCGTGTCGACTACCCGCCGCCTCATCGGATTGGCCAAGGTTGCCGGCGTGGTCGAAATGGTCAAGGACGACCTAGAGGCCGATCCGGGGTGCAAGATCGCCATCTTCGGCATCCACCGCGACCCGCTGCGGGCCGTGCGCAACTACCTTCGCGGCTACCGCGCCTGCCTGCTCTTTGGGGGCACCAGCCCCGAGCGCCGCGACAACATGCTGCATTCCTTCGCGGCCAACCATAGCTGCCGCGTGTTCGTCGGGAACCTGGCCTCGGCCGGCATGGGCATCGATCTGTCCGCCGCCGATCTGATCTATATCTTTGAACCGAGCTGGGTGCCCACGGATAACGCGCAGGCCATGAGCCGCATCATAAACGTCCGCGAGCCCGATCGGCTCAAGGAAGTCCGGTTCGTTGGCCTTTCCAACTCAATCGACGACGCCGTGACCCGCATCTGCGAAAGACGAACCCGCGAAATTGAGGACTTGTACCGCGCCGTATGATACACTATTCTAATCATGAGGCTTTTTTCTAACTGAGCAAAAAGGAAAGCCCCCATGGCCAACGGCCAAACCACTTTGAAGAAAACCACGAAGCCCTCGACGCAAAAGGTGTCGCAGAAGCCCCAGGAACAAAAGCCGGTCCTGGACCCCGACGATCTTTCCCCGTGAAACCGCCCAGGAGGCAAAACCCCATGAGAGCCAGCATCAACTTTGAGCTAGAGACGCCCGAGGACTTCGCGGCATTCGCCACCGTGTTCGGCGTCGTTTCCGGCGTCGGCGTGAAGCCGAAGGCCGATGTCGTCCACGCCGCCTCCCCCGAGCCGGAGAAGCAGATCGCCAAGCCGGTAAAGGCCGCCAAGGCCGAGAAGCCCGTCGAGGAGAAGGCCAAGGTCGATCCATCCAAGGCCGACGCCAACGTCGAGGCCGTTGAGGCTGAGACGGTCGACAAGGCCCTCGTGGCCAAGGAACTGCGCGCCTTCATCCAGAAGCAGGGCGACACCGGGCCGAAGGAAGCGCTCGCCGTCCTGAAACAGTTCGGCGCCGCCAAGTTCGATGAGTTGAAACCCGAGGACTACAGCAAGTTCCTCACTGCCCTGACCAAGGGCTGATCTTCGGGCCAACTAGGGGCGGCGCCCACGCGCGCGTCGCCCCAATTTTTTGGAGGCTACCAATGCTGACCTTTCTTATCGTTGCAGGCGTGTTTGCGGTGGGTGTGGGGGCCGGTTTCGGCTTCGCCGCCTACCTGTCCTTCCGCGCCGCTATCCTGCCGTGGTGATCGGCATGACCGCTCACACAACTCGCGCCCACGCCAAGCGCTCGCCCTCGTCGGCGCACCGCTGGATGAACTGCCCCGGCTCGATCCGCATGTCGGAAGGGCTGGAGAACAAGTCGAGCATCTTCGCCGACGAGGGCACCGCCGCTCACATGTTGGCCGAGCGCTGCTTGCGCGGCGGCCAATCCACCGATCTCTATGCCGGCTGGGTGATCGACATTCGCGGCAAGGAAGACTTTCAGCAATACCTCTTGCCAGGAACGCCACTTATCGACGGCCGGTTCGAAGTCGACCCCGAGATGGTCGACGGCGTGCAGCTATTCCTTGACACCGTGCGGGAGCACTACGTCGCCGGGTCAGGCGACGTGCTGCGCGTCGAGCAGCGCGTCAACTTCTCCGGCGACGAGGAGTTCGGCACCGCCGACGCGGTGATCTGGCAGCCGCGCTTGCGGCGCGTCAAGGTGTTCGATCTGAAATACGGTGCCGGCGTGCTGGTCGAAGTGACCGACGAGTTCGGCGATCCCAATCCGCAGCTAGTCTGCTATGGCGAAGGGACCGTCCGCGAATACATGGGCGAGGACATCGCCGCGCTCGACATCTTCATCATCCAACCCAGGATGCCTCACACCCTTGGCCCTGTGCGCGGCGTGACCATCGGGCCGCTGGAGCTGCTCGACTGGAGCTTCACGATCGACGCCGCCGTGGCCGCTACGCATGATCCACAGGCGCCGCTCGTTGCCGGTGAATGGTGCAAGTGGTGCCCGGCTGCCGGCGCTTGCCCGCAGAACACCAAGACGGCCCTGGCCGTGGCGCAAGCGGACTTCGACGACCTCGACGCCGTGCAGCTACCAGAGCCGGAGCGCCTGACGCCGCAGCAAATCACCCGCCTCCTGGACGGCCTCGACATGTTCGAAGCCTGGGCCAAGAACGTCAGGCAATACGCCTATTCGCAGTCGGATGCAGGCGTGAAGTTCCCCGGCTACAAGCTCGTCCAGAAAGTCGGGCGCCGCAACTGGACCGACGAGGCAGACGCTTTCGAAACGATCGAGAGCATGGGCGTCAATATGGATACCGTCCAGACAACGCCCAAACTCAAATCGCCCGCACAGATCGAGAAGTTGGTCGGCAAGAAAGACTTCGCCGCCAAGCTCTCCGCGCTGGCGCCATCAATCTCGTCGGGCACAACATTAGTGTCCGTGAGCGACAAGCGGCCCGAGGTCAGCCGCGCGATAGACGATTTTTCTGACCTATGCCTGGACTGATATGATTTTCATACCATGGTAACAAAGGAAACCCGCATGGCTACGAAGTACCAAATGAAAAAGCTGGAGAACAGCAACATCAGGACTTGTGAAGTCCGGTTGTCCTTCCCCGAGTTGTTTACCCCCAAGCAGGGCACCGACGATGATGGCAACCCGTCCGGCAAGCCTAAGTATTCGTCGGCCATCCTGTTCCCCGCAGGCGCCGATCTGTCTGTGCTGGAGAAGGAAATCGATGCCGTCATCAAGGCAGAGTTCCCCGGCAAGACGCGGAAGTCCCTCCGCGTTGGCCTTCGGGACCAGGGCGAGAAAGACTACGAGGGCTATGAGGACGGCGCGTTCTTCCTCAACTGCTCGTCACTCAAGCGGCCACCGGTCGTCGACCGCGAAAACCAGCCAGTGACCGAGGAGGACGAAGCGTTCCCCGGCGTCCGTGCCATCGTCACGATCCGCGTCTACGCCTTCAAGCCGAAGAAAGGCGACAAGTTCGCGCCCGGTATCGGCTTCGGCCTCCAGGCCGCGCTGTTGCTGGGTGGTGGCGAACGCATGGGCGGCGCTCCGGCCAATCCGAACGAGGAGTTCGAAGGGCTCGATCTCTCCTCCGAGGAGAGCGCCGACAGCATCTTCGGCGATGAGGAGTAAGGGAGATGCTCCGTGCTTGCGTTTATCGCGAATGCCTTCGCCTCGTTGGGGGCATTGATCTCGACGGCGTTGAAGACATCGCCGATCGGCACACCGTCCGTGGCGTCGAGGCCGCCCACGAAGCCTTCGGACGATACATGCACGTCTCCTCCGATGAGTTCGGCATCCTCCGGCGGCTCTATCGCTCCCAAGAGCCTGCCTACTATGGCGGGTAGCCCGCTCAAGCCGGTGGCCATCATGCCACCGGCACTCTTCATCCCTGTCCTCTGCTCCGATCTCGCCAAGGCCCGCGACGAGCGTGCCGCTCATCCGTCTTACGGCTACGCGCTGGTTCAACAGCGCCTTGAGCGGCTGCTTGCCGGGGAAGTCAACAAGATTCGGGCCACATTCAGGATTGTCCGTTGACCCTTCATATACACGGCGATTGGGAAACACGCAGCACGGTCGACATCAAGTCGGCCGGCGCTGATGTGTACGCCGAGCATCCGTCGACGGACATCATGACGCTATCCTATGCCCTCGGCGACGGGCCGGTGCGCCGTTGGCGCCCCGGCCAACCGCTGCCGGAGGAGCTGTTCCTCGAACTGGACATGGGGGCCAAGTTCGTAGGTCACAACGTCTATTTCGAGCTGGTCATCTGGAAGCACATCGCCGTCAAGCGCTACGGCTTCCCGCCGCTGCGCGCCGACCAGTGCGTCGACACGATGGCTATCGCCTACGCCCACGCCCTGCCCGGCGCCCTGGCCAATGTAGCCAAGGCCATCGGCCTGCCCGTCGACAAGGACGACGCTGGCCGCCGCGTCATGCTCAAGCTGTGCAGGCCGCGCGGCTGGACCGAGGACAAGCGCCCGGTCTGGTATGAGCGTGCCGACTATTCCGAAATGTTCGCCATCCTCGACGCCTACTGCGACCAGGACGTGATCGTTGAACGCGCCCTGGAGGCGCGGCTGCCGGCGCTCAAGGCGTCAGAGCAGAAGCTTTGGGAGCTGGACTTCGCAATCAACCAGCGCGGCGTGCCGATCGACATCGACAGCGCGCGTTCCGCCCTCGGTGTAATCGAGGAGGAGGCTCGTGTCCTCAACGCCGAGCTTCGCCGGATCACCGGAGGCACCGCGCCGACCGCGACCAGCGTGCAGAAGTTCGTCGCCTGGCTGCGCGACGTGAAGGGGCTACCCTGCCACTCGTTGGCCAAGGCGGACGTGCGCGAGCTGTTGACGCTACCCGATCTGCCCGATGACGCGCGCCGCGCCTTGGAGATACGCGGGCATGTCGGCAAGACCTCGACGAGGAAGCTTGTAGCCATGTTGCGCTGCACTTCCGAAGACGGCCGGGCGCGCGGGCTACACCAATTCCACTCGGCAAACACAGGCCGTTGGGGTGGCAGGCGCATCCAGACACAAAATATGGTACGACCTGACAAGAATGTCGACATCGAGTGGTGCCTCGACATCTTGAAGCAGGAGCAGCCATACGCATTCGCGGCTATTGACCTAATATACGGGAGTGCGACTACGCCGCTGGCGTCCTGTATGCGATCGATGATCGCCGCCAAGCCGGGCCGCCGCTTCATCACTGCCGACTTCTCCAACGTCGAGGGCCGCGTCCTGCCGTGGCTGGCCGGCGAGGATTGGAAGCTCGACATGTTCGCCTCGATCGATAGCGGGATCGGCCGCGACCCATACCTGGTCGCCGCGTCCGGCATCTTCAACGAGGAGATCACCGACAAGGAAGACCCGCGTCGGCAAGCGGGCAAAGTTTCGGAACTGGCGCTTGGCTTCCAAGGCGGTGCTGGTGCGTTTGCCACCATGGCCGACAGCCTGGGCGTCGATGTCGAGGCCATGCTGCCGCCAGTGTGGGCCGTGTCGACCTGGGACCGTAAGAAAGATGCCCTACGGTCCTGGCGTGCGCGTGGCCGACAGCGCGGCGACATGAGCCGAGCCGCCTGGGTCGCGGCCGAGCTGGTCAAGATGCCGTGGCGCGGCAAGCACCCGATGACCGTCCAGTTCTGGCGCGACATCGAAGACGCAGCGATCGAGGCAATTGCTAACCCTGGCCACATCACCCACGCCGGCCAGCGTATCCGTTTCCGCAAGGCCGGCTCGTTCCTGTTCATGCAACTGCCGTCTGGCCGCTGCCTCGCCTATGCGTTCCCCAAGCTGTTGTGGCGGCCGATGCCCTGGAAGGATGCCCGCACCGGCAAGCAGGCGCTCAAGCAGGTGATGACGTTCTTCTCGCGGATTGACGAGAGCAAGCGCGCGAAGATCGTCAAAGACCCGGCCAACGGCGGCAAGTGGGCGCGCGTCGCAACCTACGGCGGCGAGCTGACCGAGAACGCCGTGCAGGCCACCGCCCGCGATCTGTTGGCCGAAGCGATGTTCCGCCTGGAGGATCGCGGCTATCCGCTGGTCATGCACGTCCATGATGAAGGCGTCTCCGAGCGGCCCGATGGCGAGGGCTCGCTCGATGAAATGTGCGCCATCATGTCAGAGCTTCCCACCTGGGCCAGGGGCCTTCCGATGAACGCCGCCGGCTGGGAAGGTGTTCGCTACCGTAAGTGAAATGTGATATGATTTTCAAACCATAGGAGCAATTCCATGTCAGATATTCTCGACGATGATGATATCCCGGCCTTCCTCAAAGCCGGCAAAGACCCCAACAAGATTATCGACGACCTGGAGGACGATGACGATTTCGACTTCCCGTCCCTCGACGAAGATGAAGACGACGACCTCGGCCTGCCCGACGACGATGAACCGGTGGTAGAGGAGCCGCAGCCCGAGCCGCCGAAGCCGGCGCCCAAGGCCAAGGAAACCAAGGCCGACAAGCAGGCCAAGCTGAAACAGAAGGCCGAGCCGCAGCCCGAGCCGCCGAACATCGAACCGTCCAGCAAGACCAAGGACACCGCACCCAAGCCCGGCGACAACTCCGGCGTCAACGGCGACGCGCTGCGTTCCTACATCGAGCGCATCGAGCGCCTTGAGGAGGAGAAGGGTGTGATCGCCGACGACATCAAGGAAGTGAAGGCCGAGGCGAAGGGCTCCGGCTATGACGGCAAGACCCTTTCGGCGATCCTCAAATTGAGGAAGAAAGACAAGGCGGAACGCGACGAGGAGGAGGCGCTGCTGCACCTCTACATGTTCGCACTCGGCATGGAGTGATCATCCGTGGGGACTTCACCGAGGCTGGCCGTCGCGAGACGGCTGGCCGAGCAGCATCGTCTGTACCTGTTCCCGCTCCGTGAAGGCGAGAAGCTTCCTGCCATCAAAGGGTGGCAGGAGGCGGCAACTATGGATGCCGAGCAGCACAAGTCGTGGTGGGGCAAGGGCGAGCGCAACATAGGCGTCGCCACCGGGGCATCAGGGCTCGTTGTCATCGACACCGATCAGAAGGAAGGCCGCGACGGCGATGCGAACCTGCGCGAGCTTATCCGCGAGTTGGCTGGCAGCGCAGCGGCGTGCGCCGAGCACATGCGGCAACTCGACAGTACCTTCACCGTCGAGAGCCCGACAGGATCACGGCACTATTATTTCCGTGGTGCGCCTGTCAGAGACAGCGTTGGCAAGCTCGCCCCGGCGGTCGACATTCGTTCAAGAGGCGGGCTCGTCGTGGCGCCCGGCAGCACGACAGCCAAGGGTACATACCGCGTTGTAAACAATTCGCCAATTCTTGAGGCGCCGCAATGGCTGATCGACGCGATAGCCCAAGCCTACGTCCAGGCTGAGCGCGTCGAGCTTCAATCCGCTGTCGAGATTGATACGCCCGCCGCGCAAGCCAACGCCCTCGTGTATCTCTCGACGGCGGACGCATCCATCCAAGGCCAGGGGGGTAACTCCAACACCTATGTAATCGCCTGTGAGCTGCGGGACCGTGGCATCAGCGCCGACCTGGCGCTCGACTGCATGGATCTTTATTCCGATTGGAACGAGCGCTGCTCGCCGCCGTGGGATCGCGACGAGTTGGCCGAGGTGATCGAGCACGCCTATGCCTACGCCGAGAACAGCCCAGGGGCGAAGTCTATTGAGGCCGAGTTCGGCGACCTCGTGCTAGTTGATGACGACGAGCCCGAAGAGAAGTCGCGCGCCAAGATCGTCTTCCTAACTGACAGTGAAATCAAGTCGGGCAAGGGCAAGCGGAGGCAGTATGTCATCAAGGGCGTGCTGTCGATCGGCGATATAGCAGCCATCATCGGCAAGCCGGGCGTCGGCAAGAGCCTGATCGCCCCCTACATCGCCCGCAAGGTGGCACAGGGCGAGCCCGCCTTCGGCCGCCGCACCCGCAAGGGCGGTGTGTTCTATGTGGCCGCCGAAGACCCGACCGGCATGACGGAGCGTATCGAGGCGCTGCAACAGTGCTTCGGCGAAGCGCCAGGGTTCGAGCTTGTCTGTGGTGTGTCGAACCTGGCCGTCAAGAATAGCCCCGATCTTAAGACGCTCCTGGCCGCAGCCGAGGCCCGCCGGCCAATCCTGATCGTCATAGACACGGTGGCCATCGCCTTCCCCGGCATCGACGAGAACAGTGCCGAGGGCATGGGCCGCGTCGTCGCTGTCGGCCGCGCGCTGACCAAGCATGGCGCCGCCGTCGCGTTCATCCACCACGACACTAAGGCAGGCGGCGACAGCGCACGCGGGCACAGCGTCTTTGATGGTGCGCTCGACATGCGGATTGGACTTGCCCCGAAAAAGTGGAGAGTTTCCTTCTGATGAAAGGCGACCTCGATGACGAAACAGAGACAGTTTACGGATGCGTTCAAGGCGGAGGCGGTTGGCCTTGTGCGAACGAGCGGTCGGACGAAGCGGCAGATCGCGGAGGATCTTGGTGTTGGTTTCTCGACGCTGACGCGATGGATGGGTCGGCAGCTGGATCGTGAGATGGGCGATCCTGGGCGTCCGCCTGATGCTGATGTCGCCGCTGAATTGAAACGGCTGCGGCGGGAGAATGAAATCCTTCGGCAGGAGCGGGATATCTTGAAACGGGCGACGGCTTTTTTCGTCAAGGAGGGAAGTCGGTGAGGTTCGCGCTCATCGACCGGGCGAAGAAGGATTTCCCTGTGGACCGTTTGTGCGCGACGCTGGGTGTCAGCCCGAGCGGCTACTTTGCCTGGGGGCGCCGGCCGGCGTGCCGCCGGCAGCGCGACGACATGATAATGCTGGCGCATGTGCGATCGTCGTTCGCGCTGTCGAACGGAACCTATGGTAGCCCGCGCATGACGCGGGAACTGCAAGACAATGGCTTTGCCATTGGCCGGCGACGAACGGCGCGTCTGATGCGGGAGAATGGCCTCCAGGCAAGACAGAAGCGGCGGTTCAAGCGCACGACGGACAGCGAACACGCCTTTCCGGTTGCCCCCAATGTCATCGACCAGGATTTTGCCGCCACTGGTCCCAACCAGAAATGGGGTGCCGACATCTCCTACATCTGGACGCGGGAGGGCTGGTTGTACCTTGCTGTCGTCATCGATCTGTTTGCCCGCAAGGTCGTTGGCTGGGCTGCTGGCAACCGGCTACACCGCAGCCTGGCTCTGGCAGCGCTCAACAAGGCGTTCGTCATGCGGCAGCCGGAACCCGGCCTCATTCACCACTCCGACCGCGGCAGCCAATATTGTTCTATCGACTACCAAGCCGAATTGCGTGCCGCCGGCGTCATCATCTCAATGTCAGGCAAGGGCAATTGCTTTGATAACGCCATGGTCGAAACATTCTTCAAGACGCTGAAAACTGAACTGATCTGGCGCACCTCTTTCCTTACCCGCGCCGATGCCCAAGCCGCCATTGCCCGATATATCGACGGCTTCTACAATCCCATCCGGCGGCATTCCGCGCTCGACTACATCAGCCCGATGCAGTTCGAGCGAAACGCCGCCGAATGAGCAACCCGCTCTCCACTTTACCGAAGCAAGTCCAGATGCATCTGACCCGCACCGAGAGCAGCGACGTGATCGGCGGCAAGCTGGGCAAGAACCGCAATGGCTCTCTGGACTGGACGCCGGCCTTCCGCATCGGCATCAGTGAGCTTGGTGTCGACGAGGACGGCGACAAGATCACGGCGGCCTACGCCAAAGAGGCCCAGGCGGGCGAGGCTCGCCCCCGGACGAAGCTATCACTGGCCGCGCAGGGCGCGCTGGCCATCCTGCACGACCTCGGCAGTGTCGGCGTCGATCGCCGGAAGTGGCGCGACGCCTGCTGCAAGGACGTGTCCAAGATGTCGGCCGCCGAGGATATAAAGACCCGGCAGACGGCATTCCGGCGGGCGCTACAAGACCTGTTGCAGGCCGAGCTGATCGAAGTTGACGGCCCTACCGTCTCGGCGGCCGGGGCAACCGGTGACTTCGACGACATCACCACCGACACGCCTTTTCCCGACGATCCTATTGAAACATAATTCATACCGCATTATACTAATCGTACCACGTTATTGAGGAGTTCAGCCCTATGGCCAACAGTCTGGTCATCACCACGAAGCCTGCCCTGGACGATGTTCTGCTGTCGCAGAACGACCTGGCGAAGCGCTGGGGCTTCAAGCCGCAGTCGCTCGCCAACATGCGGTCCAAAGGTATCGGACCGCGATACTATCGCCTGTTCAACGGGACTATCCGCTATCCCGATTGGGCCGTGTTCGAAGCGGAAGTAGGGAAGATCAAGGCGTGACCCTGCTCGGCGTCCTCGTCCTTTGGGCTGCGGCGACCGCCACCGCTGCCTACGCGGGCAACCGGCCGACCCTCGGCGCCTTGGAGACAGTCATCCTGATCGTCTGCTCCTGCACGAGCATCATCGCTATGGGTTTGATCCCCGTGGCCTTGATGATCTCATAGGACATAATCCTACATACCCATCGACCAGTATGCGACCTGCGGCAGGTTGCCGCAGGGCCTCGGCGGTTTGGGTCGCCACCTAAGTCTCTGATTTTATTGAGGAACTTTGGTGGGTGCGACAGGGATTGAACCTGTGACCCGCTGATTAAGAGTCAGCTGCTCTACCAACTGAGCTACGCACCCACTCGGCCGGCAAAAACCGGCGTTGGCGGGCATATAGCCGCCACCATCCGTCATGTCCAGCCCTGCCGGAGTCATTTCCCGACAAATCGCTTTTAGCCCATCGCGATCAGACGAAAAGCCTGCCTTCAGCCACCTGCACGGCATTGCCGCCGATGCGCGCGGAGGCCAGTTTTCCGGCTTCCACGTTCAATTCGAGGCGGATTCGCGACGGCCTGCCCATCTCCAGCCCCTGTTCGATCCAGAACTGCGACACACCGTCCGTCGGACCGTCGAAATGCATGATCGCGCCGGCAAAGGCGGCCGCGGCCGAACCGGTCGCCGGGTCTTCATAAGAGGGAGTGCCCGGAACGATCATGCGGACGTGGAAGGCGCTTTCGTGATTCACCGTCTTGCGGCAGTAAATGTAAGGGCTGGCGAAGGCCCATTCGCTCTTGCGTGGGGCCAGTTCCGACCACGCCTGATTGTCCAGCCGGATGCGCCCGGCAACTCCCAGGTCGGCAACAGGGATGGTCACATAGGGCACACCGGCCGACCAGAACGATACCTGGTGATTCTCGAAGCCGATCTCGTGCGGCGCCAGCCCGAGGGCCGCGCCGATTCGCACCGGGTCGGCGGATAATTCCAGCTGTTCGGGCAGTTTCGCCAGGTCGAACTCGGCGAAGGTCGCACCGTCGCCGCGGCTGACGGCGCAGCGCACCGGGCCGATATTCTCCTCCAGCACGAAGATGCCCGCCGCACCGTCGTCCTCACTCATCTCAGCGAGCGCGATCGCCGCCCCCACCGTCGGATGACCGGCGAACGGCATCTCATAGTCGGGCGTGAAAATGCGGATGCGGGCACGATGCTTGGGATTTTCCGGCGGTAGCACGAAAACCGATTCGGACAGATTGAACTCGCGCGCGATGGCTTGCATCGCGGCCGTGTCCAATCCCTCGCAATCCAGCACGACGGCCAGCGGATTGCCGGCCAGCCGATCGCGCGTAAAGACGTCATAGAGCAAGTAATTGCGCGGTTGCATCTGCGATGTCCTCTGCGTGAATCCCAACATGGGTGAAATTTAATTTGAAATTACGGTCCCGAGGCCTGATGTGTCAGGGCATAGGGACACAACACATATTATAGGGGTCCGGCGTGGACCAGATTGTCAATCCGCCAAAGGCGGAATCGGATTCCGCCATAGAGACCGCACTAGGGCTCGACCGCAAAGGTCTGAGCCGGAAGCGGAGGCGTGGCTGGCTTTACGCCGTGCTCGCGCTTGCCGTCATGATCGCGGGCGTCGCCAGCTACCAGTGGTATGCGGCATCTCCCGCCAAGATCGATTACACCACGATTTCCGCCTCGCTCGCCGACTTGACGGTCGAGGTATCCGCCACCGGAACGCTGCAGCCCCTCACCCAGGTCGACATTTCCAGCGAACTCTCCGGCGTGATCCGCTCGGTCGCGGCCAAGGAGAACCAGCAGGTCAGGAAGGGCGACGTGCTGGCGGCGCTCGATACGTCCAAGCTTGAGGTCCAGATCGAACGCGCCGAGGCCTCCGCCAAGGCGGCCGCCGCCAATCTCGAGGACGCCACCGTCACTTTGAAGGAGAACGAGGCGGCACTTGTGCGCGCCACCGAACTCACAAGACGCGGCATGGCGACCAACCAGTCGCTTGAAGCGGCGACCGCCACGCGTGACCGCGCCAAGGCGGCGCTCGACAGTGCCGAAGCCAGCCTCGCCATCGCCAGGGCGGACCTGAAGGCGCAGCAGACCGATTTCGCCAAGAGCACCATCTATGCGCCCATCGACGGCATTGTGCTCACGCGCTCGGTCGATCCTGGCCAGACGGTCGCCTCGTCGCTGCAGGCGCCGGTTTTGTTCATCATCGCCGCCGATCTAAGGAACATGGAGCTCAAGGCCGCCGTCGACGAAGCCGATATCGGCGCGGTCAAGCGCGGCCAGCACGCGCGCTTCACCGTCGATGCCTTCCCGGAACGGCCATTCAACGCGGAAATCCGCGACATCTCCTATGCATCGGTCACCACCGACGGCGTCGTCACCTATGACGCGCGGTTCGACGTCGACAATGGCGAGCTTTTGCTGCGGCCCGGCATGACAGCCACCGTTTCCGTCGTGACGAAGCAGGCCAAGGGCGTGCTCACCGTGCCGGCCTCGGCGTTCCGCTACAGGCCGACGCAGCAGGCGGCACGCGGCTGGAACTTCAGCGACCTGTTCACCGGCGGCATGAGACGGCCCGGTGGCAACCGCCAACCCCAGTCCAAGGCGCCAACCGATGGGTCGCGAACGCTCTACGTATTGGACAATGGCAACCCCCGCCCGGTCAGCGTCAAGATCGGTTCCACGGATGGCGAATTGACCGAGATCACTTCGGGTCTCGACGAGGGCGCGCAGATCATCACCGCATCCCAGCCGAGAAGCTGACACCGTGGCTGATCCGGTGCTCATCACCTTCGACAGGGTCTGGAAGAGCTATGGCCAGGGCGAGGCCCGCGTCCATGCGCTGGCCGGCGTCGACCTTGCCATCCGGCGCAGCGAGTTCGTCGCCATCATGGGCCCCTCCGGTTCGGGCAAGTCGACGGCGATGAACATCATCGGCTGCCTCGACACGCCGACGGCCGGAACCTACAGCTTCATGGGACTGGATGCAGGCCGGCTCGACCGCAACCGCCGTGCCATGCTGCGCAACCTCTACATCGGCTTCGTCTTCCAGGGCTACAACCTCCTGCCGCGCACCACGGCGGCGGAAAATGTCGAACTGCCGCTGATCTACCGCGGCGTTTCCGCCGGCGAGCGCCGAGCGCTCGCCATGGAAGCACTGGCGGAGGTGGGCCTTGTCGGCCGCGAGCACCACACGCCGGCCGAACTTTCCGGCGGCCAGCAGCAGCGCGTGGCGATCGCGCGCGCCATCGTAACCCGCCCGACCCTTCTGGTCGCCGACGAGCCGACCGGCAACCTCGACACAGCCCGCACGCATGAGATCATGGAACTGCTGACGCGGCTGAACCAGGAGCTTGGCCTGACCATCGCCATGGTCACACATGAACCCGATGTGGCTGACTACGCCGGACGCACGATCCGCTTCCTCGACGGCCACGTCGCCTCCGACACAAGGAACGCGGAGATGGCCCAATCATGATCTGGGAAACCGTCCGCCTTTCGCTACGCTCGGTCCGCCGCAACGTGCTGCGCTCATTCCTGACGCTGCTTGGCATCGTCATCGGCGTCGCCGCCGTCATTGCCATGCTGACCATCGGCTCCGGCACCACGGAAAAGGTCAAGGCCGACATCGCCAAGCTCGGCAGCAACCTTCTGGTGATCCGCTCCGGTCGGCCCGCCGGCCCTGGCGGGCCGGGAGGGCTCGACCAGGTGGTGCGTCCGCTCGCCGAGAAGGACGTGACGGCCCTTGTCACCCACCTCACCGGCGCGCGCGCCATCGCCCCGGCCTCGCAAAAGCAGGTCCGCGTCATCTTCGGCACGGAAAGCCTGACATCCGGCGTCACCGGCACCACCAGCGCCTATCTTGATGCCCGTGACTGGAAGCTCGTCTCGGGTCGCCCGTTCAGCGATTCGGAAACCCGCTCCGGCACCGGCGTCTGCCTGATCGGCGAAACAGTGCGCCAGCAATTCTTCGGCGCAGGCGACCCGGAAGGCGAGATCATCCGCGTCAACCGCACCTCCTGCAAGATCATCGGCCTGCTGGAGCCGAAGGGCTATACCGGCTTTGGCCAGGACCAGGACAACATCGTGCTGATGCCGCTGCAGGCCTATCAGCGCCGCGTTGCCGGCAACCGCAACATCGACAACATCTATGTCGCCGCCGATGACCAGACCCCGACGACGGAATTGCAGCCACGCGTCGAGGACATATTGCGCGACGCCAGGCACATCACGCCCGACCGCGAGAGCGATTTCGCCATCCGTGACATGACCCAGATCGCCGACGCCATGGCCAGCGCCACCACCACCATGACCGGCATGCTGGGCGCCGTCGCCGGCGTCAGCCTGCTCGTCGGCGGCATAGGCATCATGAACATCATGCTGGTCTCGGTGACCGAACGCACGCGCGAGATCGGCATCCGGCTCGCCATCGGCGCGCATGAGAAGCACATCCTCATCCAGTTCCTGGTCGAGGCCACGGTGCTGTCGCTGCTCGGCGGCATCATCGGTATCCTGATCGGCCTGTCGCTGGCTGGGCTGGCCTCGCTGATGCTGTCTATCCCCTTCGCGCCAAGCCCGGCGGTCATCCTGCTCGCCGTCGGCTTTTCGGCGCTGATCGGCATGGTGTTCGGCTTCTTCCCGGCCCTGCGCGGCGCCCGCCTCGACCCGATCGACGCGCTGCGGCACGAGTAGCAAGCGACAGCCTAGTTAGTACCCGCGAAGTGCCACTCGACCAGTGGCTTCATATGTCCCATCAGCCCCTCCGGCAGGTCGTCGGCATCGCGGATGATCACGGGACCATCGATCTCCGGCTGCTCCTCGGTCGCAACGAAGGCGCTGATGCGGCTTGCGATCTCGTCGGCGGAGGCCGTGTCGTGATAGCGGCGGAAGATGACCGTGCCGCTTGAAGTCGACAGCGCGTGCCAGCGTTTGCCGCGTTCGGCATCCGTCAGGTCCAGGCCGGTCTCCTCGCGCACCTCGCGGATCATATTGAAGTCGACATCGACAAGCCCGTCGCGAAAATCGATCGGCTCGAACGAGCCGGCGGCGAAATAGACGCGGCCGGCATTGACCGTATGCGCGGCCATGCGGATCGCCACCAATGCGTTGTCGCCGGCAACCAGCATCGCATGGGCATAGGCATGCTCGGCGCCCGAATTCCCGCGCCGCTTACGCCACAGCATGAACGTCGAGTAGTTGACCGCGTGACAGCGGCCGACGAGGCGATTGCCCCGGTAGGCAAGTTCGGAGAGCAGCACCACCGTGCCGTCGAACAGCGCCGGATTGGCTGCTATCTCGCGCTGCCAGTTTTCGGCGATTGCTTGTTCGTTGGCGAGCGCGAACGGATGTGGAAAGGGATCGAGCCGGACATCGATGGCATCGACGGGGAAAATGACATTGCGCGGCAGGTCGAAGCTCATGGGCATCCTCTGTCCGCTTGTCAGGCCATGTCCAGGCCAATCACCACCGGACAATGGTCCGACGCCTTCGGCCGGTCCCAGCCGGCGCGCGGAAAGCGTTCCACCTCCTGGCCCGCCGGGAAGATGGTGCGCCATGGCTGGCCGTTGCGGATGATGTCGGGCACGGCGGTCGTATTCCTGGCGGCCAGTCCCTTCGACAGCAGGATGTAGTCGAGCTGGCACAGATGCCGCTCTTCGGGGCCGCGCGTATGGTAGAATGTCCAGCGGTTCATTTCCGGCCGCCGTTCGACCACGTTTTCGCAAAACCCGCCGGCAGTGAGCACATTGATGCAGGATTGATCCTCGTTGACCACCTCGAAACGGTAGCCATCGATGGAATCGCCGGCGACCTTTACGCGCTGCCGGTAATCGTTCATGTCGCCGCAGATCGCCCAGCGCTTGTCGGCGGCATGCTCCCCACCAAAGCGGTCCTCGATGATGCGCCGCACGGCCTGCGCCTCGGCGATGCGCACCGGCATCGTCGCCTCGCGCCCGTCCAGCCCGTTGCGGGGCGATCCCATCGACTTGAAATGCACGAGGTAGACCGTCAGCGGCGCGCCGCCGACGGTCACGTCGATCTCCAGGCAGTCGCGCCGGAAGATACGTTCATTGGCCTGGTTGCCGAGTGCCTCTAGCTCCGGCGTATGCAAGCCGAACTGCTCGTAGGTGACATAGGCATGGCTGGTCATGCGCACGAACTCGATGGGCTGGCCCTGCGCGGTCTCGTTGCGCATCATGACGGCGACGTCGATGCCGCGCGAATCATTGCCGGCCGTGGTGTATTTCTGGCGGTAGCCCTGCCCCACCATCTTGAACAGATAGCCATATTCGAAGGCCTTCAGCGCCTCGATATTATCAACCTCCTGCATGCAGATGATGTCGGCGCGGGTGGCCGCGATCGCCAGCGCCGTCAGCTGCCGCGTGTCGTCGGACTGCGAAATCGCGCGGGCCTGCTCCAGCATCCTGTATTCGGCCTCGCTCTGGATATCGAAAAGCGCCAGCGTGCGGTCTTCGTTGAGTTGGTTGCGATATCCAGAAAAATCGAACCTGTTCATCAGGTTCTCGACATTGAAGGTGGCAAGGCGCAGCGACATGGCGAGGAGCTTTGCCCGCAAGCGACGGGGAAAACAAGAGCGCAGGGCCAGTCCGCAGGCATCGATTGGTCCTGACGGTTTTCCCGTCATGGTTGATGGAACCTTTGCGTTCATCCTCCGTTCAGATCCAAACGTTCACTTTCATGGCCCTTCCCAGGGTAGGCGTGGGGCCTGTATATTTTTGGAGAGTTGCAATGACTTCGCTCTTTTCTTCGACTGTCAGATCAGGGCTTTTGGCCCTGGGTGTCATATCCGGCCTTTCCGCACCATCGATGGCCGGCCCCATCATCCAACCTAATGTACCCCTTCCGGCGGCTGCGGCGTCGTCTGAGGTCGTGCCGGTGCGCGATGGCGCTGGCAACAGCGGCGGAAACTGGCAGTGGCGGCACAACAATGGCCGGCATTGGAACGGCGGCGGAAACTGGAACGGTCGCCGCCACTGGCGCGGTCATGGCCGATACTATGGCGGCGGCGGCTATTATGATGACGGCGGCGCGGCGATCCTCGGGCTGGGCTTGGGTCTGGGCCTCGGTGCCGCCCTCAACAATGGCTACTACGATGCACCGCCACCTCGCCGTTACTATCGTGCAGGGCGGCTCTCCAGTGCGCACGTCCAGTGGTGCTACAACCGCTATCGGTCGTATCGCGCTTATGACAATACCTTCCAGCCCTACAATGGCCCACGCCAGCAGTGCTATTCGCCCTATAGCTGAGCGTGCCTGATGAATGCCAAACGGCGCCGCGCAACGCGGCGCCGTTTTTGTTTGGCTCAGCTTCCGCTGGCATAGGGCAGGACTCTTCGTCGCCATCGGCGATAACGCTCTGTTTATCTGGCAGGCCTATGCATCTTCCGGATCAAGCCAGCTGACTGCGACGATCGCCTGGAATTTGCGCGATGGCCGACGACGAAAACAGAGACAAGCGCAGGCAACGCGTCCTCAAGGGCGCGACGATCCTCACCGGCATCGCCAATTCCGAAGTCAAATGCACGGTGCGCAACATGCATGCCGGCGGCGCGGAACTGAAAGTGTCGATCGACGCGCGTGTGCCCGAGGAATTCCTGCTCTACGTCCCAACAGATGGCATAGGCTACAAGGCGGTGGTGCGCTGGCGCCACGAGGACCGTGTCGGCGTGGAGTTCACCGGCACCGAACCAAAGCCGCACTGGCACTACGGCTGAACCGCGAGTTCAGTCGACGAATTCGACACCGACAAGCGTCATCGAACGCCACCGCACACGCGCGGCGCGACTGCGCACCGCACCATTGACCTCAAGATCGAATCCGGACGGCACGCCGGCTGTGTCGCCAAAGCTCAACAGCGCACCATTTTCGGACTCGTTGCGTACGACGCCTTCCATCGCTCCAAAGCCCCTGTTGAAGCGCAATACGGCGCCCTTCAAGGCGCGCCGTCGCCGTTGCGCGCGGCGCTCGCCGAACGCCTTGCCGCCAACCATCATGTTCATCGCTCGCCCCGTTGTCCCGGCACAAACGAAAGCGACATTCATGCCAGAATGATCGTACCGTAACGGGACAACCCTGGCGTGAAAAAGCCGGCGGATCGCTCCGCCGGCTTTTCTCGTCCAACCCGGGTGAAATTGCGGATTAACTTGGCCTTGTCGACCAGCTTGTTCTTGGAAATCTCCCCGCGCGCCCGCAGGGCAAAGCCCGAGGACGCGCAAGGAAAGAACGGGGATTTCGATCAGTTCTTCGCCTTGTCGACCAGCTTGTTCTTCGAAATCCAAGGCATCATGGCGCGAAGCTTGGCGCCGACTTCCTCGATCTGGTGGCTGTCGTTGTTGCGGCGGATGCCCTTGAAGCGCGACATTCCGGCGCGGTATTCCTGCATCCATTCCGAGGTGAACTTGCCGGTCTGGATGTCCTTCAGCACGCGCTTCATCTCTGCCTTGGTCTCGGCGGTGATGATGCGCGGGCCCGAGACATACTCGCCCCACTCGGCGGTGTTCGAGATCGAGTAGTTCATGTTGGCGATGCCGCCTTCATAGATCAGGTCGACGATCAGCTTCACTTCGTGCAGGCACTCGAAATAGGCCATTTCCGGCGCGTAGCCGGCTTCCACCAGCGTCTCGAAGCCGGCGCGGATCAGTTCAACCAGGCCGCCGCAGAGCACGACCTGCTCGCCGAACAGATCGGTTTCACATTCCTCGCGGAAGTTGGTCTCGATGATGCCCGAACGGCCACCGCCGACGCCGCAGGCGTAGGACAGGGCGAGGTCGAGCGCGTTGCCGGAAGCGTCCTGGTTGACGGCGACCAGGCACGGCACGCCACCGCCCTTCTGGTATTCGCCGCGCACGGTGTGGCCGGGGCCCTTCGGCGCGATCATGACAACGTCGACGGTCGACTTCGGCTCGATGAGGCCGAAATGCACGTTGAGGCCGTGGGCAAACGCGATCGCAGCGCCGTCGCGAATGTTCGGCGCGATCTCGTTCTTGTAGATGTCGGCCTGCAGTTCGTCAGGCGTCGCCATCATCATCAGGTCGGCCCATTTGGCGGCGTCGGCCACGCTCATCACCTTGAGGCCATCGGCCTCGACCTTCTTGGCGGTCGCCGAGCCGGCCTTGAGGCCGATGACGATCTCCTTGGCGCCCGAATCCTTGAGGTTGAGCGCATGCGCCCGGCCCTGGCTGCCGTAGCCGATGATGGCGACTTTCTTGCCCTTGATCAGATTGAGATCGGCATCGCGATCGTAATAGACACGCATTTTGTCTTCCTTCCCGTTTTATAAGTCGGAGGCCTTGCGGCCGGTTTTTGCTCCATGAAGAGCGAGAAACTGCTGCGTCGCCCGGGCGGCGTCGCCGCCGATTGTCGCATCAGTCAATTCCAGCCGGTCGCCGAGCAGCAGACGTATCTGCACGTCGCGGGCAACCAGCCCGAAAAAGGTCCGGAACGCCGTCTCGGCGTCCGGAAAATCGAGGAACCCTGCCTGCCTGCCGGCTTCCAGTACCGGCTTAAGCCGCCTAGCCAGCGCGAAGCGGCCATTCTCCAGCACGACGGCACCAAGATTGTCCTTGCCGGAACCGGCATGACCGACCGCCACACGGTTGAGCGCGATCGAGGTGTCGCTCGAGATGACGCTCAGCCAGTCCGACGCGAAGCGTTCCAGGCTCGCGGTCAGCGAAGCAAGGTCTAGCCCCCTGCCGTCGACAGGCGCCACGCGCACCTTGGAGGCCTGCCATTGGACGGTTGCCGTCAAGAGGCCGTCACGATCGCCGAACCATTTGTAGAGCGTCTCCTTGGAGCAGCTTGCCCGCCGCGCCACGGCGGTCATGGTCAGCTGATCGCCCTCCTCGACCAGCAGCCGCAAGGCCGCATCCAGAACGGCCTTCTGGCGCTCCGTCAGCGTCTCGCTGTTGTTGTCGATGTCGGGGTTCGCCTGCAACACGTTTTCTTCCTGCTCAACGACGGATCGCATGCGGCCTCATGAGCCGTACCGTACGTTACGGTTCGGCATATTGCGCAATCCAGCCCGATGCGCAAGGGGTGATGCGGAAAAAGACGCAGGTAGTAGACGCATAATACCTGCCCGGCATGCCTCTGCGCTAAGGTTTGGCTGCTTTGTTGTCGGGAGGAAACAAGATGCAGGATACCAGAATTCTGATGATCACGGGCGACTACGCCGAGGACTATGAGACCATGGTCCCGTTCCAGACCTTGCTCGCTTGCGGGTACAGCGTGCATGCCGTCTGCCCGGGCAAAAAGGCCGGCGACAGCATCGCCACGTCGATCCACGATTTTGAAGGTGCACAGACCTACTCGGAAAAACGCGGCCACAACTTCACGCTCAACGCCACCTTCGACGACATCCGCGTCGAAACCTATGGTGCGCTGGTCATCCCCGGCGGACGCGCACCGGAATATCTGCGCCTCGATCCAAAGGTGCTGGCCATGGTCCGGCACTTTTTCGACGCCGACAAGCCAGTTGCCGCCGTCTGCCACGCCGCGCAGCTGCTGGCCGCGAGCGGTGTCCTGAAAGGGCGTACGTGCTCGGCCTATCCCGCCTGTCGTCCCGACGTCGAACTCGCCGGCGGTATCTATGCCGACATCGCCATCGATGATGCCGTGACCGACGGGAAGCTGGTCACCGCCCCGGCATGGCCGGCGCACCCGGCATGGCTGCGGCAGTTCATGGCGGTTCTGGCGGCCTAGGCGCTTCCACTCTACCATGGGCTCACTAGGCAGACGGGAGGACCAGCATGTGTGAACTGTTCATCAAGGCCAATGTGAGCCTTTGGGAAAGCACGACGCGTTCCCTGCGCATCGACGGCATGGTCACAAGTGTGCGGCTGGAGAACTTCTTCTGGTCGCGGCTGGAGGAGATCGCCCGCCGCGACGGCATGAATGTCGTCCAGCTCATCACCAAGCTCTACCATGAATCGATCGAAGCCGGACACGACCTCGGCAACTTCACCTCGTTCCTTCGGGTATGCTGCGGCCGCTATCTCGATCTGCAGCTCACGGGCGACATTCCAATCGATCCATCCCAGCCGATCGCAGGACTAAACGCAGGCCCGATTCTCAGCCGCGAGCGCGGCAGGGCGCCATTAGAGCCGGCCGTTTGGGCAGTCAGCAACGAACGCCTGGTTCCAACAGATGGGCTCGTGTCTCCGGCCGTCAATCGCCAAGACGATCAGGCCAGACCGCCTCGCTCAGCCCGATCCGCCTGAACGGATCGATCACGGTGCCGGCCACCATCGAGGCCAGGAATCGCGGCGCCGGCGGAATCTTGGCCACCGTCGCCACCAGCCTGTCACGGATGAAGGGCAGCGCCACGGAATCCGACTGGTAGAACGGGGTGAACGCCAGCGACAGCGCCTGAAAGACTCGGACATGCCAGCGCCGTGCCCTCGCATAGGCTTCAAGTGCTGCCTCGATGCTGCCCGTCCGAGCCAACGCATGGCTGAGGGCCGCGGCATCGAGCAGCGCCATGTTCGCCCCTTGCCCGAGCTGCGGGCTGGTCGAATGGGCGGCGTCGCCGATGACGGCCAGCCGCCGTCCTGCCGGCAGCTTCATCGTATGATGACCGTAGCGCGCCAGTGAAAGTTGGTCGAAGCTGTCGATCTGGCTGGTGAAAGCCTCGCATTGCGGCCACAGCCCGACCACCCTCTCCTTCCAGGAATCGAGACCTGCCGCCCGCACCTGTTCGGCGTCCGCCGGCTTCAGGCTCCAGAAAAAGGCTGCCATTGTCTCCGCGTCCGGTTCAGGCCGGCCGATCGGCAGCACGCCAATCATCACGCTGGCCCTGTCATAACGCTGCAGCAGTGCGTGTTTGTCAAAACCTTCGCCACGCCAGCCTAGCGACGCCCAGAACGCGCCATAGGTGAGCGGCTTGGGCTGGCTTGGATTGTTCCCGCATTGCCGCAGTTTCGAGCGCGAACCGCTGGCGTCAACGACAAGGTCGAACGGCCCAGCCCTTCGACCGTTGCCGCGGATCAGCGTCGCCCGGTCGCCAACCTCCAGCGCCTCGATCTCGACGCCTGTCTCGATGGGAATCGCCTCGCGCTGCGCGGCGCGAAAGAGCACGCCGAACAAGGCCGCCCGGTGCACCGCCAGGCCGAAACGGCCGCCACGCTGCGCATCATAGCGCACATCGAGGACCGTGCGGCCGGTCGAGGCGTCCGCGCCATGCAGGCGGTCGATCCGGCTGCCCAATGCAAGGATGGCGTCGAGCAGGCCGAGATCGGCAAGCACGGTCAAGCCGGTCGGCTGCAGGATCAGCCCGGATCCCACCGGCTTCGGTTCGTCAAAGCGCTCGAACACCGTAACCCGATGTCCAGCGCGCTTCAGGTAGAGCGCCGCGGCAAGCCCTGCAGGGCCGGCGCCGGCAATTGCGATGTCGTAAGAAATGCCAATCCCCCAAAGCCGAATTGGCCGGGACAATCCTTCAACGTTACAGCCAAATCAAGCCGCCGCCGGCATCGCCGGCTGGTTCAGGCTTCGGCTGCGTCGAAAGCAGCACGTGCACCGCGGACCGCACCGTGATTGAGCTCGGCCCAAAGCAGCAGTTGATGCAGGGGACCAAACATCGATCGGCCAAGATCGGTAAGGCTGTATTCGACGCTCGGCGGCTTCGTCGGGAACACTTCGCGATGCACATAGCCGTCGCGCTGCAGATCGTGCAGCGTCTGGGTGAGCATGCGCTGCGAGATGTCAGGCACCAGCCGCCGCAACTCGCCGAAACGATACGTCTTCTCGGCCAGAGCCGACATCAAAAGCGTGTTCCATTTGCCGCTGATGCCCTGGATGACATCGCGGACCGGGCAATTGGCAAGATTTCCGCCGCCGCTTTCCGCGCGATAGATCTCGAGTTTCATTTTCAGATCGACAACCTTGCTGTCCATCGCTGGTTCCCTGCGTGTGCCTACCTCCCGAAAAACTGCCTTCTTTACGGAGGTCGATCAATTCCTATTTTAGTGCTGGTCTCTTTTCGAGACCTATATAGGCCTCGCCATTCCGGCGCAACGTCAGGATCCTCCATGACCGATACCCTTCTCGTCACCGGCGCCTCCGGCCAACTCGGCCGCAGCGTCATCAATCACCTGCTGGACACCTTCAAGGTTCCGGCGGCGCGGATTATCGCCACGACCCGCACACCCGAAAGCCTCGCCGATCTGGCCGCGCGCGGCGTCGATGTCAGGGAAGCCAACTTCGACGATCGGGCATCGCTTGCAAAAGCCTTCAAAGGCGCCGACCGGGTGCTCGTCATCTCCACCAATGAACTTGCGATCCACGGAAAGCGGCGCGAACAACAGCTCGCCGCTGTCGCTGCGGCCAAACTGGCCGGCGTCGCCCACCTGCACTACACCTCGATGCCCAATACCGAGCCGGGTTCGCCGGTGCTTTTCGCGCCTGATCATTACGACACGGAACAGGCAATCAAGGCGAGCGGCATTCCCTATACGATCTTCCGCAACGGCTGGTATGACGAGAACCTGTTCATGTCGCTGCCGCAGACCCTGGCGTCGGGACACTGGTATACGTCCACTGGCGATGGCCGCATTTCCTACGGTGCGCGCGATGACCTGGCGGCGGCAATAGCCGCCGGGCTGGCTTCCGGCGCCAAGGAAAGCACGACCTACACGCTGACCGGCCCGAAAGCCTACACCGTGGCCGAAGTCGCGGCGCTCGTCACGGAAGTCACCGGCAAGCCGATCCAGGTCGTACAGCTCTCCGATGACGCGTTGACCGAAGGGATGAAAGCAGCCGGCCTGCCCGAGCCGATCGCCCGGCTTCTCGTGTCCTTCGACGCCGCCACGCGTGTCGGCGGCCTCGGCATGGTGACCGATTCCGTCGAGAAACTGTCCGGCCGCAAGTCCGTGTCGCTGAAGCAGTTTCTGGAGACAAACAAGGCCAAACTGGCCGGCTGAAAATTCGCGCGGCGGTGGCCCTATCCCGGCTTGCCGCCGCGCTATTTCGATGTCTTGAGCAGCTTGAGCCGGATCAGGCTCTCTCCAGTCGCGACAAGCGCATCCTCCCTCGACCGGGGCGCCCAACCGAGCATGCCGATAGCCTTCTTGCTCGTGGCATTCTTGACCTTGCCGAGTTCAGGAGCCACCTGAGCCGCTTCCGCGCTGAACAATCCGACGATCCGCACCAGCCAGTCGGGAAGCGTTCTCGTCGAGACGCCTGCCGCCGCCTTGCCCAACCGCGCCTTCAGGGTTTGCGCGATCGCCTGCAGCGTCATGAAATCACCGGCGACCGCCAGGAAGCGTTGACCACGGGCCTCCGGCCTGGTCATGGCGCGCAGATGCAGGTCCGCCACATCGCGCACATCGACGACGCCGAAGGACATGCGCGGCAGCCCGGGCAGCGCGCCGTCCATCAACCGCTGGACAAACAGGGTCGAGGTCGAATGATCCGCACCAAGAACCGGCCCGAAGATCCCGACGGGATTGACGGTGGCCAGTTCCAAGGCGCCGCCCTCGGTGGCGATGAAATCCCAGGCCGCGCGCTCGGCCAGGGTTTTCGATTTCACATAGGCGCTGACACGCGCCGTGGGATCGGTCCAGTTCTCTTCGGTGAAGGGGACGCCTGCAGGCTGCGGCTTGCCATAGCCAACCGCCGCGAAGGACGAGGTCAGCACGACACGCCTGACGCCTGCATCGCGAGCCGCCCGCAACACGCGCAGAGCGCCTTCGCGAGCGGGAACGATCAGATCATCCTCATGCTTGGGCACACCGGGCGGAAACGGCGAGGCGACGTGAAGGACGTAGTCGCAGCCGGCCATCGCCTCCGGCCAGCCTTTGTCCGCCATGAGATCGGCAACGGCAAAGGAGAGCGCATCGCCCGGCTCGACCCCGCCCACCTTGAGCATGGCGAGAACGTCGGTTTCGCGCGAGGCGGAGCGCACCGTCGTGCGCACGCGATAGCCTGCTTTCAGCAGTGCCAGGATGCAATGAGCGCCGAGGAAGCCGGAGCCACCGGTAACGACAACCAATTCGCCGCTCATACCCGCCTCCTCGACGATCTATGCGTTCAACACCTCAAATGGCGACCTGCGTGCCGATTTCCACCACGCGTCCGGTCGGAATCTGGAAATATTCCGTAGCATCCGCGGCCGTCCGTGCCAGACCGATGAACAAACGGTCCTGCCACACCGGCATGCCGGAATTGGGCGACGCCTTGAGCGACCGGCGCGACAGGAAGAAGGATGTCGTCATGATGTCGAACTTCCAGCCCTGCTTGCGGCAGATGGCCAGCGCGCGCGGAATGTTGGGCTGTTCCATGTAGCCGAAGGTCAGCGTCACCCGCATGAACAGCTCGTTGACCGTCTCCATCTTAACCCGGTCGCTGTCGGGCACCACCGGCTGCGGCGCGGTCACCACGGAAAGGATCACGTTCTGCTCATGCAGCACCTTGTAGTGCTTCAGGCTGTGCATCAGCGCGGTCGGCGCGCTCAACGGATCGCTGGTCAGGAACACGGCCGTGCCCGACACAAGTTGAGGCTTCTTCTTCAGCAGATTGCCGGCGAGGAAGTCGAGCGGGATCTCGTTGCGGCGGGTCTTTTCGAACAGATAGCGGCTGCCGCGCACCCAGGTCCACATGGCCAGCACGATCGTGAAGGCCACCGCCAGCGAAGCCCAGCCACCTTCGAACACCTTGACGATATTGGACGCAAAGAAGCCGATATCGATCAAGGCGAACAGTGCGGTCAGCGCGATCGCCTTCCACAGCTTCCATTTCCAGATGCGGGTCATGATCACATAGAGCAGCACCGTCGTCACCAGCATGTTGCCGGTCACCGAAATGCCGTAGGCCGAGGCCAGCTTGCTGGATTCGCCGAAGCCGACGACCAGGAGCATCACCGCCAGCGCCAGCAGCAGGTTGACGCGCGGCATGTAGATCTGGCCGGACTGCCTTTCAGAAGTATGCAGGATTTCCAGGCGTGGTAGCATGTTGAGCTGCACCGCCTGCCTGGTCAGCGAGAAAGCCCCGGAAATCACCGCCTGGCTGGCGATCACCGTCGCGGCTGTTGCCAGCACCACCATCGGGATCAGCGTCCAGCCCTCGTTCATCTCGAAGAACGGATGACCGACCACGCCGTTTTGCGCCAGCACGAAAGCGCCCTGCCCGGCATAATTCAAAAGCAAGCAGGGAAACACGATCGAAAGCCAGGCGAGCACGATCGGCCTGCGTCCGAAATGGCCGAGATCGGCATAGAGCGCCTCCGCACCGGTGACGGCGAGGAAGATGGCGCCGATCGTCACGAAAGCGACGTCGGGTGAATGGATCAGGAACGCGACGATGTAGTGCGGGCTGATCGCCCACAGGATTTCTGGATCCGCGATGATGTGGTTGAGGCCGGAGAGGCCGATCGCCAGGAACCATACCGCCGTCACCGGGCCGAAGACCAATCCAACGCCACCCGTGCCAAAGCGCTGCACCGCGAACACCATGGCGAGGATGACCAAGGTCAGCGGCACCACATAAGGCTGGAAGGCGGGCGTGACGACATTCATGCCCTCGACCGCCGACAGCACCGAAATGGCCGGCGTGATGACCGCGTCGCCGAAGAACAACGAGGCGCCGACGATGCCTATGCCCAGGATCACCGCCGAGCGCTTCGGGAAACTGCCACGTGCCAATGCCATCAGCGACAGCACGCCGCCCTCGCCGCGGTTGTCGGCGCGCAGCACGAACATGATGTATTTGATGGTGACGATGATCGTCAGCGACCAGATGATCAGCGACAGCACGCCGAGGATATCGCCGCGTTGCGCGACGTTGCCATGGGACGACGCCACCAGCGCCTCGCGGAACGCGTAGATTGGGCTGGTGCCGATATCGCCATAGACAACACCGAGCGCGCCCAGCATCAGAACCTTGGTGCTGTGCTGTTCGACCTCAGTATGGCTAGATTGTTCGACGGGTTCTGCCTCACTACCAGTATTGGCAAGGGCCATGTACGACACTCCGATAAGCGCGCGGTGCTCTACGCTTGCTGCGATGCAATATCAAGTGCCCCAGCGTGATGGCTGCCATGCCAGCGCCGCGACGCTCCCGAATCTACCACCCGCAGGCCTTCAGAAAGCGCCCCACAGTGCCAGCCATGCCATACTCCAACGCATCGGCTGTCAACCCATGACCGATGGACACTTCGGCCAGTGCCGGAATTCGCTTTACCAGCGCCGGCAGGTTGTTGACCACCAGATCGTGCCCGGCATTGACCTGCAGCCCGGCGACAAAGGCAGCATCGGCGGTTTTTCCCAGTCTTTCCAGCTCCTTCGACGCCTTGGCGGAATCGGAATGATAGCCGCCATAGGGGCCGGTATAGAGTTCGATCCTGTCGGCTCCGGTGTCGCGCGCGGCGGAAACACCCTCGGGATCGGGATCCGAAAACAGCGAAACGCGGAAGCCCCCCTTCTTCAGGCGCTTGACGATCGGCATCAGGAAAGCCGCCTGCCCGGCAAAGTCCCAACCATGGTCCGAGGTCGCCTGGGCCGGATCGTCGGGCACCAGCGTCACCTGTTCCGGCTGGTGCTTTTCCACAAGCGCGAGAAATTCCTCGGTCGGATATCCCTCGATGTTGAATTCCGCCTTCGGGAACTCATCGTCGATCAATGCCCGGATCTCGGGCAGGTCGGAGTTCCGCGTGTGCCGCTCGTCGGGGCGTGGATGCACCGTCAGGCCGTGTGCGCCCGCCGCGAGCGCGATGCGCCCGATCCCCGTCACGCTTGGCCATGGCAGGTCGCGCCTGTTGCGCAGCATGGCTATGGCGTTGAGATTGACGGAGAGCTTTGCGGGCATGATTTGACGTCCGGCTGCATGGTCGGGGCGCATCTATATCGCCTTTGACGGGAACAGATAGTGGGTTTCCGATGTTCCAGAAGGAGCAACAGCGTTCAGCAAAAGGAGGCGCGCCTTGAATTTCCTGGAATCCGTACCGGCGATCCGCCGTATCGAAACCGACCGGGAAGACCTTTTCGCCATTGATATCGTCGGCCATGTCTCGGCCGCCGACGCGGAAAACCTGTTCGGCCTGCTGGAGGCGGCCTATGCGCTCCACCCAAGGATCGACGTCCTCGTACGCTTGATCGACCATGACGGCGTCGACTGGACCGACATATCCGCAGAAACGCTGAAGCAGGGCGAAGCCAACGCAAAACAGCACATTGGCCGATGCGCGTCGATCGGCGAACCCAACTGGATACCGGACGTGCAAGGCTGGTTTACCGCGCCATTGCCGATAGAGCTCAGGCATTTCAAGGTCGAGGACGAGGCGTCGGCCTGGCAATGGGTGGGCGCCGGCCCGATCGGCGAGCCATAGCGGTCGTGGATCCGCCCGCAACGTCTGTGTTCGCCTTGACTCGAAATCCGGTTTCGATCATCGCACGCGTCTTGCCGGGTGATCCGTGCCATCTTGATGGAGGATAAGCCGCGTCGCGTCCGCCTGACCATCCGTCTCGAACGTGATAACCACATCGACCTCTGTGAGGAAAAAATCCCGATCGCTCTCAGGGAAGATTTCATACTTGCCCTGACCCGTCGCCTGCGAAAACAGATGGTCTCCCTCTCTTGAAATCTGGATGAAGAATCTCGGTGAGAGCTGGTAATTTCCGACAAATCGATCCAGGAGCTTTGGGTCGACCGTCGTTCGTTTGCGCAGAACGGCTTGGCCATTTGGCCAGTGATATTCCGCGGCGATGCTGCGCATTATTTCGCCCGCCAGATCGCCGCCCCGTTCCCCGTTTGTCATCACGACCGCGCCGTCACCCGTTTCGTAGGCGACCATGAAACTCACAAATCCTTCGTCCACGCCGCCATGCGAAAAGCGGCGGTTCGGCGGCGACCCGCTGACAACCGGGCCCAGTCCATAGTCTCCCAGGCCGGGTGTAAGCATCTGGCTTGCCATCGACTGCGATAGAACCGGGTTTGCCCGCCCCCTCCAGGCATCCAGCAAAGCCAGGGCAAAATGCGCCAGATCGGTGGGCGTGGTCCACAATCCAGCGGCAGCGAGTTCGGGGTATATGTGTGGGCCGCCAGGCACGGGCGCGCCATCCGCAAGATATGGCGTAGCAGCGCTGGTCTCCCCCACGGGCAGCGGCTGCAGGAAACTGCTGTGCGTCATCCCGAAAGGACGAAGCACGGTGTCATCGAGCAGGCTTGGAAAATCCCTGCCCGTCACATCCAGCAGCATCTGCTGCATGATCGTGTAGCCGCCCCCGGAATACCGGAACCGTGCGCCAGGTCGATGATCGACCACGATAGGATCGTTGTTTGCAGGCGGCGCTCCATTGAGCACCTCGGCCAGCGACGGGACCACCGCCCCTGCCTGATACCCAGCAAAGCCGTGAACGGTCGTCCCGGCGGAATGGTTCAACAGTTCTCGAAGAGTGACGTTGGATTTGGCGGTGTATGAATTCGCCGGGACCTTCCAGCTCTTCAGGAAGAGATTGACGTCGGTATCAAGATCGAGCTTTCCGGCTTGAACAAGCGCAAGAGCCGCCACCGCCGAGACCGGCTTGCTGATCGAGCCGGCCTGAAACAGTGTGTCCGGTGTCACCGGCGGGCCTCCGACAGCGGCGACGCCGAAGCCGCGAGCCCATTGGATCGCGCCATCATGGATCAACGCAATGCTGACACCGGGAACATGCAGATCGTTCATCCGGTCGGCAAGCTTCATCGCAGGCTCGCCAGCGATGGCGACGGCAGGCTGCAAACCCGCCTCGACGCGCTGGATACGTGCCTCCACGTCACCGGCGGATGGTGATGTGCTTTCTTCGGCTACTGAGCGGGGCATGACGACCATCGTTGCGTTGACGGTAAGCAGAATGCGGAAACCGACGTTGAGGAACGTGCGCATCATCCTGCGCACACGCGCTTCTCGCCTGGCGGCGGCATTCCCTGACATAAAGCAACCTCATTGAGGACCTGAACGTGCGGAAATCATGACCCTAGCGAAGCGCCGCATACTGCGCGTCCCAGCATGGCAGAAAAACAGCGTCGGGCGAACAGAACATATCTTCGCGGCGTTGTGGCGAATGCCGGCTATCTCACGATCGTCAGCCGCTCGGCCGCCCGGGTGATGGCGGTGTACAGCCAGCGCTGGCGTGTTTCCTTGAACGCCCAGCTTTCATCGAACAGCACGATCTCGTTCCACTGCGAGCCCTGCGCCTTGTGCACGGTCAGCGCGTAGCCATAGTCGAAATCGTCGAAACGCTTCTTCTGCTGCCAGGGGATGTCGGCGTCCGGATCCTCGAACGCGGCCTTGAGCAGCTTGATCTTGGCCACGCCGCGATCCGGATCGTCCTCTTCCGGCGACACCAGCAGGTTGATGCCGGGCTTCACCGTTTCGCGTGACGAGGTCATCACCTTCCACAGCGAGCCGTTGAGCAGGCCCTTGGCGGGGTCGTTGCGCAGGCAGACCAGCTTGTCACCCGCCTGCGGGTAGTCGGCATTGAACCCTTTGAGCTCGCGCAGGCGCTGATTGTAGCGACGCCGGGTGCGGTTGGTGCCGACCAGAACCTGGTCCGCCTTCAGCACCAGCTCCTGGGTGACGTCTTCCTTGCCGATCACCTGCGCCGCGCCATAGTCGCCGCGCATGAATTCGCGGCCCTCGCGCACATCGAGCGCCAGACGCAGGATCGGATTGTCGCGCGCCTGCCGGTGGATTTCAGTGAGCAGGAAGTCCGGCTCATGGTCGGTGAAGTAGCCGCCGCCCGAGATCGGCGGCAGCTGACCGGGGTCGCCGAGGACGAGGATCGGCGTGCCGAAGCTCTGGAGGTCGCGGCCCAGCTGCTCGTCGACCATCGAGCACTCATCGATGATGACAAGCTTGGCCTTTGAGATCGGGCTCTGCCGGTTGAGCGAAAAGGTCGGTGACATCGACGTCTTGCCGGTCACCTCGTCGGACACTGATTCCTCGCCCTTGGGCCTATAGATCAGCGAATGGATGGTGCGGGCGTTGGTCGCGCCCTTGGAGCGCAGCACCTGTGCCGCCTTGCCGGTGAAGGCGGCGAACTGCACCTGGCCGTCGACATGCTCGGCGAAATAACGCGCCAGCGTCGTCTTGCCGGTGCCGGCATAGCCGAACAGCCGGAAAACCTGCGGCCTCCCGGTCTTGAGCCACTGGGCGACCGCCTTTAGCGCCTCATCCTGTTGCGGTGAAAATTCCATCAGCGCGAGAGACCGGATTCGCAAGGGAAAGACAAGGTCGAGTGCCGCCATCGATGCGATCGGCGGCAACTGACGCCAACGACGACCCAAGCTATCAGGATAAAAATAGAACGTAAAGTGAACAAACTCAGCGGCGCGTATAACAAGATGTTGCAGGCTTCGCCTGCCGGCGTCCCAGGCACTTTCGAAAGAGCCCACGTCCAACTTTCAAACGGAGACGCTGCGGTGAAAAATCCATCCGATCGTGCGAGCGGATTCGCGTCGGGAAGGCAAGCGTTTCGCTTGATCTCTGCTGTCAGCCGATGGCAATGAGCGACGTGCCGGCGAAGGCGAGCAGCGCCCCGGCCCAGGCAGGCGCGGACGGTTTGTAGCCCGTGCGCAGCCACACCATCGGCAACACCAGCACCGGTGACAGCGAAGACAATGTCGAGACGATGCCGACCTGCCCGCTCGCCAACGCCGCCATCAGCAGCGACATGCCCATGCCCGTTCCGATCAGGGCGCCGGAGATGCCGATCGTAAGCGTCCGCGCCGAGGGTTTTGGGCGCTTGCCGTTTCCAGGCAGCGGGACAAATACCAGCAGCAGGAACAGGACAGTCGACACGCCGGTCCGGATCGCCATCGCCGCGAACGGATTGACGCCCGACGCCATGACCGGGCGCGCCACCAATGCGCCGGCAGCCTGCCCGAGCGCCGCTATCAGGCCAAAGCCAAGACCAACCGGCATCGTCATCTGCTTGACCGGCAGCACCGCCTTTTCAATGGGCGGGGTCGGAAAGATGCCTTCCGGCTGCGCCTTGGCGGGACGCCCGAAGAGGATTGCAAGCACGATGCCGCCGATGACCAGAGCCACACCGGCCAGTTTGGTGGAACCGATTGTTTCGCCCAGGAACACATAGCCCATGACAAGTGCGAATGGCGACGTCAGCGAGAACACCAGCAGTGCCAGGCGCGGGCCGAGCGTGAATATGGAGGAGATATAGGCTGTGGACGCGATGAAAATGCCGAACACGCCTGAAGCGGCAAGATAGGCCACCTGCCACGGCAAAAGCCCGGCCCAGCCACCAAATGCCGTGGCGCCAAGAGCTGTCGCCAGGGTCACTGCAAACGTTTGCCAGCGGGTCAAGGTCAAGGCGTCGACGCGGCCGATCAACTCACCCGCGAACATTCCACTGGTCGCTATGCACAAGGCCGCGCCGATCGAAAGAATCTCTGCCAGGTACATTCAGGTCTCTGAGCGATGTCGATCGTGTGCGAGCGGGCGCTTGCAAGGCGGATTGGAAGGTCGCGAGAGCCGACCCCTCAGCCGTCGGATCGAAACTCCGGATCGTTCTCCAGCAGGATCGGCTTGCCGTGCGGCGTGGCGAGCGCCGCGCGTTCCCAGCGCGCCGCCATGGCGTCGACATCGGCCGTGGCGGCCAACCCCTTCGACACCAGCACATTTTCCAGCGCCGCCAGCCAGTGTTCGTAGTAGTCGTGGCCATCCGCCGCCGCGCCTGGCTTCTTCACCTGCGCCGACAGCGCCCGCGCCCACTCAGCCCATGAAAACAGGCCCTTGTCGTGCAGCGCCACGGTCATGGCGAAGGCCTCGGCCTGCCAGGGCTCGCCGAAAACCGGCGCATCGACACCCGGCGGCAATTCGGGAGCGTCCCCGCCCACCTCAAGCCGGCTCAAGATAACTCTCCCAGGCATCGATCGAGACCGTCAGTGTCGGATCGGCGCCCTCGCCCCAGATCTCCGCCCCGTCGAACACCACCGTATAGACCCATTGCGGGTTTTCGCCCTGCCAGCGCGCATTGCTGTCGGGAAACACGAAACCCTCGCGCACGGCCTCGATCATTCCCCGCCTGCCGCGAGCATAGCGCGGCAGCCTTGTGTGGCCGGTCGGATTGAAGTTCTTCGTTCGCACAGGGTCGCCGGCCTTGAAGCGCGCTGGCGTGGCAACCGGACGGTCGCAGGGCGCGCCCTTGGCAAGCACCGCCGCCACACTTTCGGCCTTCAACACCCTTTTGGGCGTCGCCGCCGGATCGACAGCCGTGCCCGCCGCAAGGTCTCGCTCGCTGACGAAACCATGCCGCTTGAGCAGCACCTCAAGCGCCTTGATCCAGATCTCGTAATAGCTCGATGCGTAATAGTCGGCGGGATGCAGCGATTCGCGGGCGTGGCGGCTCTCATCGATGTTCCATGCGCCCATGGCGCCAGAGCACAGCGTGACGCCGAGCGCCCGCTTTTCCCACACGGCATGGAAATACGGCTCCTCCTTTTCGGGCGCCACCGGCCCGAACCCCATCTGCCCGCCAAGATCATGGGGGCCGTTCATGCCGGCTCCCTCGCCAACCCGGTGCCGATCATCGCATCGCGGCTCACCAGTTCGGCCAACTGCTCCTGGTTCCAGCCTTCGGTGTCGTCGGGCCGCATCGGCACGACGAGATACCGCAGTTCGGCGGTCGAATCCCAGACGCGGATCTTCTTGGTCGCCGGCAACACCAGCCCAAACTCTTCCAGCACGCCGCGCGGATCGATCACCGCCCGCGAACGATAGGGCGGCGCCTTGTACCAAACCGGCGGCAGGCCAAGCACCGACCACGGATAACAGGAGCAGAGCGTGCAGACGACGAGGTTATGAGTGTCTTCGGTGTTGAACACGGCCTGCATATGCTCGCCCTGGCGGCCGGTATAGCTCAGCGAACCGATCGCCGCCGTCGCATCCCGTTTCAGCCAGGCCGCGAATTCCTGGTCGGCCCAGGCCTTCGCCACCACCCTGGCGCCATTGCGGGGGCCGATCCTTGTCTCATAGGTATCGACGATGACGTCGATCGCTGCCGGATCGATCAGGCCCTTGCGGGTGAGGATCGTCTCCAGCGCCCGCACGCGTGCGGCAAAAGGGTCGAGTTCGTTGTCGTGGTCATGATCGTGAGACATGCCGCAAATTACGACCGACCATTGCTGGCCGCAAGGATAACGCCTTGGGCCAGCAATGCTCTTCTTCTTTGCTGCCGTTATTCCGCGGCCGCCTTCTGCTCCTGCATTCCGTCGTCGAACAGCGAGCCCTGATCGTCGCCTTTGACCACATGCAATTCGCTCTTGTGCTTCGGCAAAAGTCCGAGAAGCCAACCGGAGAAATTCTCCATGTAGACGTAGATGACCGGCGTGACGAACAGGGTCAGTGCCTGCGAAACGACCAGGCCGCCAACCACCGCCACGCCGAGCGGTTGACGCAGCTCGGCGCTGGCGCCGGTGCCGAGCGCGATCGGGATCGTGCCCATCAGCGCCGCCAGCGTCGTCATCATGATCGGCCGGAAACGCATCAGACAGGCCTTGTGGATAGACTCCTTGGCCGTCATGCCTTCTCGTCGCAATTCAAGCGCGACGTCGATCATCATGATGCCGTTCTTCTTGACGATGCCGATCAGCATCAGGATGCCGATGATCGCGATGACCGAGACGTCCATTCCGGCAAGCCGCAGGGCAATAAGCGCCCCCAGCACCGCCGACGGCAGGCCGCTAAGGATGGTGAGCGGGTGGATGAAACTCTCATACAGAATGCCCAGCACGATGTAGATTGTCAGAACGGCACCGCCGATCAGCACGCCCTGGTTGGCGAGCGAATCCTGGAATGTCTTGGCAGTACCGGCAAAGGTCGTCGAGATCGCCTTGGGCAATCCGATCTTGTCCTTCAGCGCGTTGATTTCCGTCACGCTGTCACCCAGCGCGACGCCCTGCGGCAGGTTGTAGGAAATCGTCACCGCCGGAAGCTGACCCAGTTGGTTTACGGTCAAGGCGCCGGCGGTGCGGTCGACGCGCGCGAAGGCGCCGAGAGGCACGAGGCTGCCACTTGCCGTCCGCACCTGGATGGCAAGCATCCTTTCGGGCGACCAGGCGATCTTCGGATCAAGTTCCATGACCACTTCGTAGCTGTCGGCGGAACCGAAGATGGTCGACACCTGTTCGGTGCCGAAGCCGCCATAAAGGGCGGAGCGCAGCGTATCGGTACCAATGCCGAGGTTTGCCGCCTTGTCCCGGTCAATCACCAGCGACGCCTGCAGCGCATTGTTCTGCAGGTCGTTGGTCACGTCAGTGAACTTGCTGTGGTCGGCAGCCATCTCGTCGGAGAGCTTCTGCGCCCAGATGTCGGTCTGGCCGGTATCGAGGCCCTGGACGACCAGTTGATAGGCGCTTGCCGAGGATCTGGAGCCGAGGCGCAGATTCTGCACCGGCTGCATGTAGGTATCCATGCCAGGCACCGCGGCGAGTTGGGCTCGCAGATCCGAAAGCACCTTCTCGATGTTGGGCCGCTGGTCCTTGGCCTTCAGCTGGACGAAGGCCCGTCCCTGGTTGAGGGCGGTGCTCGAACTGCCCACGGACCAGGCCACATGATCGACATAGGGCGAATGCGAGAAGACTTCAGCCACCTCATCCTGCAGCTTCACCATCGCATCGAAGGAGATATCCTGGCGCGCGATCGTGGTCACCGACACCTGGCCGATATCCTCCTGTGGGAAAAAGCCCTTGGGCGATATCTGCAACAGCCAGACCGACCCGGCGGCCGTTCCTAAGAAGACAAGAAAAATCAGGAACGTGTGGCGCAGGCAGAAGCTCAGCAGCCAGTCATAGCCCCGAACGAAGAAATTCTGCTTTTTCGCATGGTCATGCGCCGCCTCACGTTCAGCCTTGGAGACAGACAGCAGCCGTGAACATAGCATCGGCGTGAGCGTCAGCGACACGAACATCGACGCCAGGATGGCGACCGTCACCACCACCGCGAATTCGTTGAAGATGCGTCCGATCACCCCGCCCATGAGCAGCACGGGAATGAACACCGCCACCAGCGAGATCGAGATGGAGATGATGGTGAAGCCGATTTCGCGCGCACCCTTGAGGGAGGCTTCCATTGCTGAAAGCCCATCCTCCTCCATATGGCGGAAGATGTTCTCCAGCATGACGATGGCATCGTCGACGACCAGGCCGACGGCCAGCGTCAGCCCCATCAGCGAGATGTTGTCGATGGAAAAGCCGAACAGGAACATGATGCCAAGCGTGGCGATCAGCGAGATCGGCACCGCCACCGCCGGAATGATGGTTGCCGTCACGCGGCGCAGGAACAAGAAAATCACCATGATCACCAGAGCGATGGTGAGAAGCAGCGTGAACTGCACATCGCTGACGGCGGAACGGATCGAAGTCGACCGATCGTTGAGCAGCTTGATGGTTGCCGCCGCCGGCATCTGGTCCTGGAAGGACGGCAGCATCGCCTTGACGCGGTCGACCACGTCGACCGTGTTGGCGTCGGGCTGGCGCTGCACGGCCAGGATGATGGCGCGCGTGCCGTCATACCAGCTCGCAGTTGTCGTGGTCTCAACGGAATCGACAACGCGCGTCACTTCACCCAGCCGCACGGGATGGCCGTTCTTGGTGGCGATGATGATGTTGGAGAAGTCAGCGGCGTTCATCAGCTGCGTGTTGGCGGTGATCGTCAGCTGCTGCTTGTTGTTCTGCAGCACGCCGAGTGGCGTGTTGCTGTTGGCCGCGGCGATGGATGTCTGCAACTGGTCGATCGAGATGCCGCGCGCGGCAAGCGCGGTCGGATCGATCTGGATGCGCACCGCGTATTTCTGCTGGCCATAGATCGAGACCTGGGCCACGCCGTCGATCGTCGACAGCGATGGCGAAATCACATTTTCGGCGAAGGCGTCGAGGTCGGTTAGCGGAACCGAGTCGCTGACCAGTGACATCAGCAGGATCGGCGCGTCCGCCGGATTGACCTTGCGGTAGCTCGGCGGCGACGTCATCTGCGGCGGCAGCGAACCTTGCGTTCGCGCGATGGCAGCCTGCACGTCGGCGGCGGCGGCGTCGATATCCCGGTTGAGAACGAACTGGATGGCGATCGAGGTCGTGCCGAGCGAGTTGGTGGTCGAGATCGAATCGATGCCGGCGATGGTGGCGAACTGCTTGATCAGCGGCGTCGCGACCGATGTCGCCATGGTTTCCGGCGAAGCGCCCGGCAGTGAAGCCGAAACGTTGACCACAGGGAATTCCGCGCTAGGAAGCGCTGCCACCGGCAGGAACTTGTAAGCAAAAAGCCCGCCCAGAATGAGGGCGAACGACATCAGCAGTGTGGCGACAGGCCTGCGTATACAGAATTCTGAGATCATTGCTTTGCCTCGCCAGCTTTGTCCGCCTCGGCGACTTTCGGAGCGGCCTGGTCACTGGCCCCGGCCGTTGCGTTGCCTTCATGAACGGGAGTGCCGTTCTTCAGCCTTGTCTGCCCCTCGGTGACGACGCGCTCACCGCTCTTCAGCCCCTGGCTGATGGCGCTGTTGTCACCCTCGGTCAACGCAACCTGTATGGGCCGCATCTCCACCGTGTTGTCAGCCTTGACGACATAGACGAAAGACCCCTTCTGGCTTGGCTGCACCGCGACCGTGGGGATGGACGTCATCTGCGGCATGGTGCCGGCATTGACGATCACATTCACATATTGGCCCGGCCACAGTGAAAGATTTGGGTTGGGCAGGCTCGCCCGCGTCGCGATCGTGCCGGAGGCCGTGTCTACACTGGAGTCCACGAAATCGAGCGTTCCCTTGCCGATAGGCGTCGGGTCGCCATCCTTGGTCAGGGTCACAGCACCGTCCTCGGGCTGCGCCAGCGCTTTGTGCAGCAGCGCGAGATCGCTTTCGGGCAAATTGAAATTGACCTGCAGCGGGTCCATCTGGGTGATGGTCACCAGCGGCGTCGATGTGCTGCTGTTTCCGTTGCTGGTGTTGACGAGATCACCGATCGAGATGTTGACCGCTCCGAGCTTGCCGGCGATCGGCGCCGAGATGGTCGCGAAGCCTAGCTGGACATTGTCGGCGTCGATCGTCGCCTTGTCGGCGTCGACGGTGGCGGCGGCCGCCTTCTGCGCCGCGACAGCCTGATCGTAGGTCTGCTGCGTGCCAGCCTGCTTGGCCACTAGATCCTTGGCGCGCTGCAAATCAGATTGTGAGCTGGCAAGAAGCGCCTGGTCCTTGGCGAGCGTCGCCTGGTCCTTGGCAAGCTGTGCCTTCAGCGCGCGATCGTCGAGCGAAAACAGGGGGTCGCCGGCCTTGACCATCTGGCCGTCCTTGACCGAGATCGCGACGACCTGGCTGGACACGCGCGGATTGATGCTGACGACGTTGGGGGACGACACGAAGCCGATGGCATAGCGCCGGATCGGGAAATCGGCGGTGGAAGCGGTGGCTGAGACGATCGAGATCGAATGGGCGCTGCCCGCGGCCGTGGCTGGCGCTGCCGGAGCTGCCGCCTGCTGTGGCTGCAGCTGCTTTGGCAACATCTGCTGCAGGTTGCTCATTGTCGTCGGTGAAAAATACAGGACGCCTGCCGCAACGCAGGCGACTGCAATCACCCCAAGCACTACTTTTCCACGCATCGTAAAAAGGCCCTCTCCGTCCGACACGCCGTTGTCCGGTGGTCATACCATAGCAAAAATCACAACGTTCTGCCGCGATTTGGCCTGATAGATAGCGCAACCCGAAGGCGAAAAAGGGCCAAAACCGGGCATTACGAAGATTTAATGTGCGGTGCACAATAGCTGCACATTAATTGTGCATGAGGCCGCGATTGCTGACCGAAGGCGTGCCTTGACCGAAAACGGAAGCCGCCTTCTGGCAAAATAGCATTTTGAAACAGGAAGATAAAGCCGGATCTTATTCTGCGGAAACCTACCGGACCGGACGATGATCTAGCGCAGCATGGGCCATAGCGTCGCCGCCAGCAGCACACCCATGGCGATGTTGAACCATTTCAGCCGCACCGGGTCCGACAGAAACCCGCGCAACGCCGTGCCGAATCCCGCCCAGGTCGAGACACTCGGCAGGTTGACGACGGCAAACGCAATCGAGATCAGCAACACCGACAGGAACGGCCGTTCCGGGTTGGTGTAGACAGCCATGGCGGTGATCGCCATCACCCACGCCTTGGGATTGACCCACTGGAATGCGGCCGCATCGATGAAGCGCATCGGCTGTGCCCTGGCCTCGCCTTTGCCGCCTAGTGAACGCGACATGGCGATCTTCCAGGCAAGATAGAGCAAGTACGCGCCGCCAGCGATCTTGAGCCCGGTATGCAGCACCGGAAACGCCGTCAGCACGGCGCCAAGACCAAACCCAACGGCCAGCAGCAGCACGAGGAAGCCGATGCCGATGCCCAGCATGTGCGGGATCGTCCTGACAAAGCCGAAATTCACGCCGGAAGCCAAAAGCATGAAATTGTTCGGCCCCGGCGTGATCGATGTCACGAAGGCATAAACCAGCAGGGCAAGGAACGCATCGAGGGACATAAGGAGATCACAAGGTCAGCAATGCTGACTTAAATGAACGAAGGACGCGGTGCAACACCGATCCGTTAGTCCAGCCTAAATTGCTGATCGCGATTTCACCATGACTTCGGCAAACGAGAAGTCGAACCATTGTCATCTGACATGAGGCTGCGCAGGCGTTTGACCGGATAAATTCGGGCGATCAGTCTCGACGACGGCGATACTTCAGCGCCCAAAGAAACCAACTGAAGATGATGATGGATCCGGCGTGGAAGAAGATTCCATCCCAGAATCTGGTTGGATTATCCGCATAGGCGACCCATTCAGCGCTTCGTCCGACTAGGACCGTCATCGTCACCCAGGCATGAGCAAGCACCCAAATCGAGAATGCGATCAAGGCGTACATCATCACATGTATCGCCAGTTCTTGTCGCGGGGTCATGCACCACCAATTCTCAAATCGTCTTTCGGACCGCCTTGCCCTAACGTGAATGCAGAATCTGAACGTCGTATGGATGCCTACATGCCCTGCGGGCCACGGTTCATCGCCGCCACGCCGGTTCGGCAGATCTCGACCAGGCCGAGCGGCTTCATGATGGCGATGAACTGATCGATCTTGGTACCCTTGCCGGTGATCTCGAAGATGAAATGCTCGGTGTTGGCGTCGATGACGCTGGCGCGGAAGGCATCGGCCAGCCGCAGTGCCTCGACACGGGCTTCGCCGGTGCCGGCGACCTTCACCAGTGCCAGTTCCCGCTCCAGCGGCCGCTCCTGGCCGAACTCATGCGAACGCACGGTCAAATCGACCACGCGATGCACCGGCACGATGCGCTCGAGCTGATGCTTGATCTGCTCGAGAACATGCGGCGTGCCGCGCGTCACGATGGTGATACGCGACAGGTGCTTCTCGTGCTCGGTCTCGGAAACCGTCAGGCTCTCGATGTTGTAGCCGCGCCCGGAAAACAGGCCGATGACCCGGGCAAGCACGCCCGGCTCGTTGTCGACCAGAACGGAAAGCGTGTGGTTCTCCGGCTTCTCTGTTTCCTTGGCGATGAAATAGGCCGAGCCGGTCGGTTGTAGCTGTGCGTTCATGACATGAATCTCGATTTCAAACTCTTGGTCTAATTATCTGTTTGCGCACGGCTTCTTTCGACAAGCCCTGCCTTGGCTTGGTCGGCTACACCAGTTCCCTGCCCTTGGCGTCGATGGCGTTGGCCACTACTTCGTCCGTCGCCTCGTCGGGCAGGAGCATCTCGTTGTGCGCCTTGCCCGATGGGATCATCGGGAAGCAGTTGGCGAGCGTTGCCACGCGGCAGTCAAACAGCACCGGCTTCCTGACCGAGATCATCTCCTTGATCGCGTCGTCCAGCTCGTCCGGCTTCTCGCAGCGAATGCCGTGGCCGCCATAGGCTTCCGCCAGCTTGACGAAATCAGGCATCGCCTCGGTGTAGGAATGCGATAGCCGGTTGCCGTGCAGCAGCTGCTGCCACTGCCTGACCATGCCCATATACTGGTTGTTTAGGATGAAGATCTTGATCGGCGCATCGTGCTGCACCGCCGCGCTCATCTCTTGCATCGTCATCTGCACCGAAGCGTCGCCGGCAATGTCGATGACCAGTGCGTTGGGATGCGCGATCTGCACGCCAAGCGCCGCCGGCAGGCCATAGCCCATCGTGCCCAGCCCGCCGGAGGTCATCCAGCGGTTCGGCTTCTCGAAATGATAGTGCTGCGCCGCCCACATCTGGTGCTGGCCCACCTCGGTGGTGATGTAGGTGTCCATGTCCTTGGTCAGCTGGTACAGCCGCTCGATCGCGTATTGCGGCATGATGACATCGTGGTTCATCTTGTAGGCGAGCGAATCCCGGGCGCGCCACTTGGCGATCTGCTCCCACCATGGATAGAGCGCCTTCTTGTCGGCCTTGGCGCTCGCCCGCCACAGGCGCACCATATCCTCCAGAACCCGGCCGACATCGCCGATGATCGGCACTTCGGTATGGACGTTCTTGTTGATCGACGACGGATCGATGTCGATGTGGATCTTGCGCGAGTTCGGCGAGAAGGCGGTCAGCCGTCCGGTGATGCGGTCGTCGAAGCGCGCGCCGATGCAGATCATCACATCGCAATCGTGCATGGCCATGTTGGCCTCATAGGTGCCGTGCATGCCCAGCATGCCCATCCAGTTCTTGCCCGATGCCGGATAGGCGCCCAGGCCCATCAGCGTCGAGGTGATCGGGAAACCGGTGAGATCGACCAGTTCGCGCAGCAAATGGCTCGCTTCCGGACCCGAATTGATCACGCCGCCGCCGCTATAGATGATCGGCTTCTTGGCGCCGGCCATCAGTTCGACGGCTGCCTTGATCTTCTCCAGATCGCCCTGCACCTTCGGCTGGTAGCTGGTCCGCGGGGCGATCTGCGGCGGCACGTAAAATCCTCTGGCAAACTGCACATCCTTGGGGATATCGACCACGACAGGACCGGGACGGCCGGTGGTCGCGACGTGGAAAGCCTCGTGGATCGTCGCGGCGAGTTGGTTGACGTCCTTCACCAGCCAGTTGTGCTTGGTGCAGGGGCGCGTAATGCCGACCGTGTCGCACTCTTGGAATGCGTCGGACCCGATCAGCGAGGTCGGCACCTGCCCGGTCAGGCAGACCAGCGGTATCGAATCCATCAGCGCATCCTGCAGCGGCGTCACCGCGTTGGTGGCGCCCGGGCCCGAGGTCACCAGCATGACACCGGCCTTGCCGGTCGAGCGCGCATAGCCCTCGGCCGCGTGGCCGGCGCCCTGCTCGTGGCGGACCAGGATGTGCTCGACCTCGTCCTGCTGGAAAATTTCATCGTAGATTGGGAGAACCGCGCCGCCCGGATAGCCGAAAACATGCTTGACGCCGTTATCCTTCAGCGCCTGCACCACCATTTCGGCGCCCGTCATTTCGCGCCGTTCGTTCTGTCCGTTGCTCATCGGTCTGGTCCCGTACTGTCGCCATTTGGGCGTTGCTGGTCGTTTAGTCGTGTTTTGGGCAATAAAAAAGGCCCCCGAGGGAGCCTGTGTGTTGCGCATGGGAGGTTTTCGCCTGGCGGTTACACCGCCTTGCCCACGCGCCTTCCTACGAGAATGAGTGCCTTCTTCATGGTCGCGGACACTAAGGGCGGGAAAGGCAGCCTGTCAACGGGAAAAATCGCGCCGGCAATGAAGGCGCTTCATGACGCGGCGAGCGGCCACCACGATTGGGCGACGGACGCCGCAGCGCCTCGACGTTTTTGAAGCAGGAACGTAACTCTCATCATCCCCGGTGCGGGTGCCCCCAAACTGGCCCGAGACCGTGTTTTTCAGATAAACCATTGAAACCACGCGAAACTATGGTGGGGCGTGACGAAGGCCGCCATCTCTGCCGATACTTGATCGTCCGGCTGGCAAGTCCGGCGGAGCAATCACGACGATCTGGATTTCACGGGAGGAAACCTGATGCTCGACAAGGCCCCCAACAAGAAACTGTCCGACCTTCTCGATACATTCGGCGGCGCCCTTGCCGGCGGAGACATAGAGAAGGCGGTCGGCTGTTTCCAGGAGGACTGCTACTGGCGCGACCTCGTCACCTTTACCTGGAACATCAAGACCATGGAGGGCCGCGACCAGGTCCGCGACATGCTGAAGAGCCAGTTGGCCAAGACGAAGCCCTCGCACTTTGCCATCGCCAAGGGCGAGGACGCCTCCGAGGACGGTGGGCTGATCGAAGGCTGGATCAGCTTCGAGACGGAGGTTGCGCGCGGCTTCGGCCATATCAGGCTGAAGGACGGCAAGATCTGGACGCTGCTGACCACCATGGCCGAGCTAAAGGGCCATGAAGAACCGGCCGGCTTCGCGCGGCCGATGGGCGCCAAGCATGGCTCCGGCAAGAACCGCCCGACCTGGAAGGAGGAGCGCGAGAAGGAAGCCGCCGAACTGGGTTTCAAGACCCAGCCCTACACCGTGATCATCGGCGGCGGCCAGGGCGGCATCGCGCTCGGCGCAAGGCTGCGGCAACTCGGTGTGCCCACCATCATCGTCGAGAAGAATGAACGTGCCGGCGACAGCTGGCGCAAGCGATACAAGTCGCTCTGCCTGCACGACCCGGTCTGGTACGACCATCTGCCCTATATCGACTTCCCCAAGAACTGGCCGGTCTTCTCGCCCAAGGACAAGATCGGCGACTGGCTGGAAATGTACACCAAGGTCATGGAGCTGAACTACTGGTCCTCGACCGAGGCCAAGAGCGCCTCCTATGACGACAAGACGAAGGAATGGACCGTCGTCGTCCACCGCGACGGCAAGGACATCACGCTCAAGCCGAAGCAGCTCGTTCTGGCTACGGGACAGTCCGGCAAGGCCAATGTTCCGAAATTCAAAGGCATGGAAAACTTCGAGGGCGACCAGCACCACTCTTCGAAACATCCCGGTCCCGACGCCTATGTCGGCAAGAAGGTCATCGTCATCGGCTCGAACAACTCCGCGCACGACATAGCCGCGGCACTTTGGGAGGCAGGCGTCGATGTCACCATGGTGCAGCGCTCGACGACGCATATCGTAAAATCCGATACGCTGATGGAAATCGGGCTGGGCTCGCTCTACTCGGAACAGGCGGTTCAGAGCGGCATGACAACGGCCAAGGCGGATCTCGTCTTTGCCTCCCTGCCCTACAAGATCCTGCACGAATTCCAGATCCCGGCATACGCCGAGATGAAGAAACGCGATGCAGAATTCTACACGGGTCTGGAAAAGGCCGGCTTCATGCTCGACTGGGGCGACGACGGTTCAGGCCTTTTCATGAAGTATCTGCGGCGCGGTTCCGGCTATTACATCGACATCGGCGCCTCGCAGCTTGTCATCGACGGCGCAATCAAGCTGAAGAGCGGCGTCGACGTGACCGAGATCAAGGAACATTCGGTCCTGCTCAGCGACGGTACCGAACTGCCGGCCGACGTCATCGTGTACGCCACCGGCTACGGCTCGATGAACGGCTGGGCAGCCGACCTTATCTCCAGGGACGTCGCCGACAAGGTTGGCAAATGCTGGGGCCTCGGCTCGAATACCACCAAGGATCCCGGCCCATGGGAAGGCGAATTGCGCAACATGTGGAAGCCGACGCAGCAGGAGGCGCTGTGGTTCCACGGCGGCAATCTGCACCAGTCGCGCCACTATTCGCAGTTCCTGTCACTGCAGTTGAAGGCTCGGCAAGCAGGCCTGCCGACACCGGTCTACGGGCTGCAGAAAGTCCACCACAAAGGATAGTCCGCTAAATGGCCGCCTCCTGCGCGCGGCCAACACATTCAACCAAGCACAACGGCAAGGCGACGGCTGTGCTCTCCGTCGCCTTGCTCGGATGAGCGCTTGGCGCCGGGCTGGAAGAGCGCGCCGGCGGACGCGTTTAGCGGCGAGGCGAAGCCACGTACGGCAGGCAGGCGCTCCCGGCACCCGTCCGGTCGGTAGGCAGCCACCGCGCTTTCGCCGTCAAAGCAGAAACACATGGGCTGTTCCCTCCCGGTTTTGGTTGCGAGTGGCTATGCTGCTTTGTCGGCCGCGAACCGTTCCACCACACGTTCCAGCAACGGTACGTAGTCGCGAAACGTGCGCGTCTTCATGTCGGCGATCTTGCCGCCCTCGTCCCAGATGCGGACCCGCACGGCTTCCTCGTGGAAGGGGTTCTTGCGGAACTCGGCCACTTCGTCGGCATTCATGGGGCCGCCCTGCAGCGACAGCGTGTGGACCGACGCTTGCGACAGCTTGCCGAAATAGGTCGGATCGGTGGCACACAGATAGCGCTTGGCCGATACATGCAGCCTGACGCATTCGACGATCACCGGCGGAAAGAATGGCGCCAGCACTTCGCCACCGGCTTCGTCATGGTGCTTATCCTCGACATCGTCGGGCGAATAGGTGCCGAACTCACTGGTGTAGTGACCGATGTCGTGCAGCAATGCCGCCGCCACCAGTTCTTCCGGCGCGCTGTCCTGCTCGGCCAGCCATGCGCCCTGCAGCATGTGCTCGGACATGGTGACCGGCTCGCCGAGATAGGATTCCGCACCACGCCTCTCGAAAATATCGGCGATGAATTCGACGATATTGCCCGCGTTCAGATCCTGGCCGCTCATTCCGCCGCCTCCTTGAAACCGTGTTCGATCGCGGCAAGCGTCGAGAGCAGGCCGTCCTTGTCGGCGTAGCAGCCCTGCAGCCAGCGCTTGCCGGTGCCGGAAAACGCCTTGCGGGCATGCATGACTCGGGTGTTGTCGACAATGAAGGCCTGGCCCGGCTCAAGCTTGAACGTCACTTCGAAGGACGGATCCTCGATCAGTTCGGCGAAGCGGCGATAGGCCCTGTAGTAGGCATCCATGTCGGAGAACGGCACGTCGACCGTGGGCGCCAGCGAACGGTTGTTGAAGCGGATGCAGATCAGTTCGCCATCCGGACCGAGTTCGATCATCGGACGTTTCGACTGCAGCCGAACGCCGGACGAGCCGGCATATTCAAAACGCGCCGGGCATGAACTCAAGAGCCTGAAACCTTCCGGGTTTTCGGCCTGCAAGGCCGCCGCGACGGCAAAACCGTCGACGACGCTGGACTCGCCGCCATCCACCGTATTCTCGATGCACGATAGGATTTGCAGCGTCGGCACCGGATCGCGGTATGGATTGTCGGTATGCGCCTGGAGGCCGAGATTGGTGTAGGCGAGATTGCTTGGATTGACCTCGGCGCGCACTTCGAACCAGCGGCCGTAATTGGTCTCCCTGACATAGCCGAACAGGTCGGACACCTTGCACAGCGAACCGGATTCAGTGGGCAGGCCGTCCATCACCGCGAAGCCATAGGACCGCACTGCCGACAGCCATTCGCGCAGGACGTTGCGGTCGCGGCTGGCTTCCGCATAACCGGCGCGCGGCACGAAATTCTGCATCGTCGCCTTGGTCCACCGCTGAATCTCATCGCCCGTCCAGCCGGGTTGGCGGGCCGCGTCGCGATCATAGGCGTTGGCGCTCAGCCATTGCGCGGGAAAGCTGACTGTCTTGCCTTCCGGCGCGAAGCTGACCTCCAGCGCGCCGCCCTTGACCGAAGCGGCGCCGATGCGTGTATCGGCCGGGATGTCGAGGATGGTGATCAGGCGCTGGCCATTGCCGGCGCTGCGTGTCTTGTCGTCCAGCGCATTGTCGCGCAGCCACATGGCATGGAAACGGGTGCGTGCCCCGTCCTCCCAGCCAAGTTCGATTGTTCTTCCTTCGTCGCCGATAAGCGCGTGGGTCAACATGGATGAGGTCCTGTGCCTTGCACCCATGGTCCGGTCCATGGGTTTCCATTGCATGCTGACGCTTCCCAAGGCATAACTCAAATTATCATTTTTTGGCCAATGGGGCGATAATTCTAATGGCTTATAGAACCCCTGATGCCTTGCCTCCGCTGGACTGGCTGCGCAGTTTCGAGGCGGCGGCGCGGCTGTCCAACTTCACCGCTGCCGCGGGCGAGCTTGGCCTGACGCAGGCGGCCGTCAGCCAGCACATCCGGTTTCTCGAGGAGCGGTTGAAAACCCGGCTGTTTTCAAGGCTGGCGCGCGGCGTGGTGCTCTCGCCGGAGGGGGCGGCCTATCTGCCGCACATCCAGTCGGCCTTCGCAACCATCGGCAACAGCACCACGGAATTGTTCGAACCTCGCGCCGTCCAGACCGTCACCATCCGGGTGCCGATCTCCTTTGCCTTGCTGGTACTGGTCCCAGCCTTGCCCGATCTCGCGAAGGCGTTGCCCCAGATCCAGCTCGATGTGGTGACGATCCACCGGCCCACCGACTATGACCAGCCGGGCTCGGTGCTCGATATCCGTTTCGGCAACGGCTCCTTTCCCGGGCGAGAAGCCGACAGGCTGACCGTCGAGCGGCTCGTGCCGGTCGCGGCCCCGGCTCTGGCTGACGATGCCGACTGGACCTCCCTGCCCCTGCTTCTGGTCGCCGGCGCGCGTGAAATGTGGGCGGAATGGTTCGCTGCCGCCGGATTGGCGGGACATGCCAGGCGCTCGCATCGCTTCGACAGTTTTGTCGCCGCCATGGAGGCGGCCAGGGCCGGCGCAGGCATCCTGCTGGGCTCCCGGCCCCTGATCGACGCAGCTCTCGCCGGCAAGGCGCTGGTGCCGCTTTCCGACTTCGAACTGTCCAGCAGTTTTGGTCATTTCCTGACCCGGCCTTCGGCGGCGCCACTGTCGCGCGCCGAACAGGATTTTCGTCAGTGGCTTTTGTCGCGTCACCCAAGCGCGGTGAGGACATAGATCAATCAGGCAGGGCCGATGCGCTTCCAGTAGATCAGCGTACCGGTCAACCCACCATGCGGCTTCAGCGCATAGTCGGGGATTTCGCCCGTCAGTGTGAAGCCCAGTTTTTCGTAAAGGCCGGAAGCGCCTTCCTCTGCCGCGGTATCCAGCACCAGCAGCGTGCGCCCCTTCTCGACCGCGAGGCGCTCCGCCGCCCGCATCAGGCTGGTCGCCACGCCCTTGCCCCGTTGGTCGACTGATGTCATCAGCTTGGCGATCTCGGCCCGGTGCGGCTGGTTGGGCGGAAAGTCGAGCAGCAGTGTCACGGTGCCGATCAAGGCGTCACCATCCCACGCGCCCAGCACCACTCTTTCGTCTCTCGCCGCGGCCTGGAGGGACTTTTCCCAGAAGGCTTCGGCGGCCTCCCGCGCCAGCGGATGCATGAAGCTGACCGACCCGCCCGCGGCAACCGTCTCGATCAGAATGTCGACCAGCAGGTCTCGCGCTCGCCCCGCGCCGGCCAGTGCCTTGATTTCGATCGACCCCATGCACGATGTCCCTTGGTTGAAATGGTTGTCGCGATCATGCGCCCGGCTCACAGCCGTCAGTCCAGGCGGCTGACCCGCCTTCGCTTTCGTGCCGCCTTGATCGCGGCGATGCGATCGGTGTCCTTCGGCTGCAGATGCAGCCCGCGTTCCAGGATCTCGAGCGTGTATTCCTCATAGGTCAGACCCAGTCGTTCGGCCTTTTCCATCCGCAGCAGCATGACCTCGTGGCTCGGCGCTTTCCACGCCTTGGCGTGCGCGGCTTGCCAGGCAAGGAAGATGTACGGGTCTCCCTTGCCCCATGGCGGCCCCTTATAGTCGTCGAGCGGTGGCCCACCATTGTGGGAGCGCTTCGGGCTTCGTGCCATCCCCTAGCCCCTGACCAGCGCGACCAGACAATCGGCGGTGTCCGGCCCGGGGGCATGGAAGCTGCAATCCGACGGCGCGCCGAGCGCCAGACAATCGCCGGGCTGGAGCCTGTGCACGATATCGCCTTCGGTGAATTCGAGCCGTCCGGACATCAGCCATATCTGTTGCTTGATGAAGGCATAGGACGCTGCGGGGAAATTGACCTTGGCTCCCGCCGGCAGTTGGACCCTGATCAGTTCGAGCGGCATGTCCGAGGCCGGCGAAAGATGGCGCCGGACATAGCCGGTGGCGGGGTCGCGCCATATCGGCTGATCGCCATCGCGAAGCAGTCCGCCACCCTGAAGTTCCGCCCGCGCGATCAGCGTGGACAACGTCATGCCGAAAGCCGACGCGATGCGCACTAGAAGTGCTGCCGTCGGACTCGTCTTGCCCCGTTCGATGGTGCTGAGCATGGCTTTCGACACGCCGGACCGTTCGGCGAGCCCGGCCAATGACCAGTCACGCATGCTTCTTTCGGCATGTATTCTCCTGCCGATGGTCGTGGAAAGATCGTTCGCTATATCATCCATAAATCCGATATAGCGAATTCTTCTCGCCGAGAAAAGAGAGGTTCGATTGAATTGTCGGGAATGCCTTAAGACCTCCTACACCATCCAGCCTCACCCCACCTTAACCCCGTTCCTTTAGGGTCGATCCGCTTGGGGAAATGGGGAAACAGCCTGTCCATGTTTGTTGAACGCGAAGCCGCCATTGGAGAGCCGACATCGCAAGAGCGCCGCGACGCGGAGCAGAACGACAAGCGGGTTCTCGGCAATGTCGTGCAGTGCGACGGCGCGCGCGCCACGATCAGCGCCTATGCCGACGACATTGAAGGCGTGATCACCGGCCTGTGGACGGTCGGCAAGATGATTTCCATCAATCTGGGCACGGCACGAACCGTCGGCCTGGTCTATGAGATCGGCAAGTCGGATCGCGCCTGGAGCAGCGAGGGTCAGAACCCGATCGAGGTCAAGATCGAGCTGATTGGCGAAGTCCGTGACGGCGCCGAGCCGGGCGCCAAGCCGGTCTTCGACCGTGGCATCACCACCTATCCGCATATCGGCGCCATTGCCCACCGCATCCGTAGCCGGGACCTGCAGGCGGTCTACGATCTCGCGGGGCGCCATTCGATCACCATCGGCACACTGTCGCAGGACGAGGCGATCGACGCCAACATCGCCATCGACGATACGCTGGCCCGGCATTTCGCGGTCGTCGGCACCACCGGCGTCGGCAAATCGACCGCCGTCTCGCTTCTTCTACGCAAGTCGATCGCTGCCCGCCCGGACCTGCGCATCCTCATCCTCGATCCGCACAACGAGTTCGCGGCGTCGCTGCCCGAATATTGCGTCAGGGTCGATTCAACGACCCTTGACCTGCCATTCTGGATGTTCAAGCTCGAGGAATTCGCCGAAGTGCTGTTTCGCGGGCGCGAGACGGTGCCGGAGGAAGTCGATGTGCTGCGCGACCTCATTCCCGCCGCCAAGAACCTCTACCGCAATCCGAATTCGGGCTCCTATGTGCGGCGCGGCAGCGATGCTCTGACAGCGGACACGCCTGTGCCTTACCGCATGGTCGATCTCATCAAGCAGATCGACGAGCGCATGGGTCTGCTCGAAAGCAAGAACGACCGCCCGACGCTCAAATCACTGAAGACACGCATCGAATCGGCCGCCGCCGATCCACGCTACCGCTTCATGTTCAACTCGCGCCTGATCGAAGACACGATCCACGAGACGATCGGCAACATCTTCCGCGTGCCGCACCATGGCCGCCCGGTGACCTGCTTCGAGATGGCCGGCATGCCTTCGGAAGTCGTCAACTCCGTCTGCTCGGTATTGGCGCGCCTGGCCTTCGACCTGGCTCTGTGGAGCGAGGGCAAGCTTCGCCTGCTGCTGCTATGCGAGGAAGCGCACCGCTACATGCCGGCCGATCCCCGGCTAGGCTTCGCGCCGACAAGACACGCGCTGTCGCGGATCGCCAAGGAAGGCCGAAAATATGGCTGCTATCTCGGCGTCGTCACCCAGCGTCCGGGCGAACTTGATCCGACCATCCTGTCGCAATGCTCGACCTTCTTCGCCATGCGGCTCGCCAACGAACAGGACCAGGCCATCATCCGCTCGGCAATCGCCGATTCCTCGGCCTCGACGCTCGCCTTCCTCTCATCCATGGGCCAGCGCGAGGCCATCGCCTTCGGCGAAGGCGTGGCGACGACGATGCGGCTGAAATTCGAAAAACTGGCGGACGAGTTGATTCCGGGCACCGCCAAGCGCGAGCAGGCCGTGCCATCCGAAATCGGCGACGACGTCGATCTCGCGGCGATCGTCGATCGCCTGCGCAACGTGCCAAGGCCGCAGCAGGCAATGGCCTTCGCCCAGGTCGTGGATTCAGGCCGGCAAGCCGGCGATCCCGAATACCGCAAGCCTCCCGTCCCGCGCATCCAGCCGGACGACGATTTCGACATGCGCTACGGCCTCAAGCCCGCGACCTTCGGCCTGCGCCCGCAGAACGATTGAGCCTGCGCATTACCTCGATCTACCGGCAGTTCTGAAAACCCACGCCGAAACGTCCAAGGGCCCTGCTTCGCTGGCCAGCTTGGGTAAATCCCGAAAGGGAATTCATCAGGCCGAGTTGAATGACGTGGCTGTCGAGAAGCCGGAGCGGAGCGGACATTTAGTCCGTGAGCACCGGAAGTCGAGAAAGTCGCGTCAGGCGACCGGCCTCATGAATTCTTCTTCGGGATTTCAGGCGCAGACGCGATTGCGGCCTTGCCTCTTCGCCTCATAGAGCTGGCGGTCGGCGCGGCGGTAGAACTCTTCGGCTGTTTCCTTGCGATCCCAGACGGCCAGCCCGACGCTGGTGGTGATCTTGAGGCGCACATTGCCGGAGAGCACCGACATGTTGGCGATCGCCTTGCGGATGCGCTCGGCGAACTTGGCCAGGAGTTCCGCATCCGTATTGGGCGTGACCACGGCGAATTCCTCGCCACCCAGCCGCGCCACTACGTCATGATAGCGCGTCATGTCCTTGAGGCAGTTGGCGACGGCCCGAAGCACCTCGTCGCCGACATCGTGGCCATGGGTGTCGTTGACCTGCTTGAAATGGTCGAGATCGAGGATCATCAATCCGACGGGCTTCTCGATGCGGCGGAACTCTTCCAGATATTCCTTCAGAGCATCGTCGAAATAGCGCCGGTTCTGCATCCCGGTCAGGCTGTCGGTGAGTGCCGCATGCTCCAGTGTTTCCGAGCGCGCGCTGAGCGAAACCGTCATGGCACGCAGCTTGCCCTCTTCCGTCGCCTGTTTGCGGATCAGCGGATAGATGAAGAAAACGCCGAAGAACAAGGCTGTCGCCAGGAGCACGCCGGTCGCGAACAGCAGCTTGTTGAGGTAGATGATCTGATCGATTCCAGAGGATGTGCGGATCTCGGCGGCAAGCGATTGCAGAAGGCCATAGGCATGCAGCGTCACCAAGCCCGCGGCCAGGATCACGAAGATAAAGACGAAAAATGCGGATTCCGCCTTGTGGAAACGCATCTGCTCCCCGTTTCAAAAACACCCGCCGACCTTATCGCATGCGCGACCTTACGGAGGGTTAATTTGGACAACCCAAACGAGAATCTTTCCTTCCGCGTCAACTTAGCAGGTTGTATCCGAACCGGACTGTCGGATCATGGTTTCCGTTTCATCACCGGGGCCTGATCTCAGCCATTTCGGCCCCAATTGATTCCTGAACCATGTCGCTTGCCGCTTGGCATATTGCCGAGTGGCGATCTTAGCGCGCTCGATCGCCTCGGGAAAACCCATGTTTCCGGCCATCGCGGCCTGCAGTTCACGAACACCGATCGCCTTCATCGCGGGCAAGTCAGCATCGAGACCAAGGGCTGTGAGGCGACTAACTTCTTCCAGGGCGCCCTTGTCCAGCATCTGGTCGAACCGGACTTCTATCCGCGCCACGAGGGCCGGCCGATCCGGCTCGATCACGATGAAGTGCGCACCATTCCTGTCGATCAGCGGTTGGCCGCGCGCCGCCTGCCACTCGAGGATCGAACGGCCCGAGGCGTCCAGCACCTCCAGCGCCCGCACGATGCGTTGACTGTCGGTCGGCTTCAGAATCATGGCGACTTTGGAGTCCTCGCGCATCAGGATCTGGTGCAGCTTGACCGCGCCTTGTTCCTTCAACTCGTAGCGCCAGCGGTCGCGGATCCGCTGCGGAATATCCGGCATTTCCGAAATGCCCTCGGCAAGCGCCCGGAAATAGAGCCCGGTGCCGCCGACGAAGATTACCGGTCGTCCTGAAAACACGCCGTCGTCGATCAGCTTCATCACGTCGCGCAGCCAGGCGCCGGTGGAATAGGCGGTGGATGGGTGAACGTGCCCGTACAGATAATGCGGGGCACGGGCGAGATCGGCGGCACTCGGCCGCGCCGTCAGCACATCGAGCACCGAATAGCCTTGCATGGAATCGGTGTTGACGATGACGCCGCCCTTGCGCTCGGCCAGATCGAGCGCAAGCGCCGACTTGCCGCTGGCGGTCGGCCCGGCTATCAGGATCGCGTTCTTCACGCGGCCTTGGCCCGCCTTTCCGCCGGAATTTTCAATGCCGCTTGTCGCCACGCTCGTGTCCCGTCCCGCCGACCACATCCTTTTGCCGTCGCTTGCGAATATGGCCTCAAGGTCGGTTGGCGCAAGCGCTGTTCATTGGCTGGCTGAAGGGATCGCCTGCGATTTGGCCTTGCCCGAGGCGGCAGACGCCGCCGAGGCGGCGGCCAGCCTGCGCGCCGCGCTGGCCTCCGAGCCGGTCGATGTGATCGTTCAGCCGGTCGAGGGAAGACGCAAGAGCATCCTCATCGCCGACATGGATTCGACCATGATCGACCAGGAGTGCATCGACGAGCTCGCCGACGAAATCGGCGTCAAGGATCATGTCGCCGCCATCACCGCCAGATCGATGAACGGCGAGATCGCCTTCGAACCGGCCCTGCGCGAGCGCGTGGCGCTGTTGAAGGGTCTCGACGCCGCCGTGGTCGATCGCATCATCGCCCAGCGCCTGACGCTCGCTTCCGGCGGCCGTGCGCTTGTCCAGACGATGCGGGCCAATGGTGCCTGGGCGGCACTGGTCTCCGGTGGCTTCGAGGTCTTCACCACACGCATCGCGGCCATGCTCGGCTTCCAGGAGAACCGCGCCAATCGCCTGATCGAGCAGGACGGCCACTTCACCGGCTTCGTCACCGAACCGATCCTGGGCCGCGCCGCCAAGGCAGATGCGCTTATGGAAATTTCGGCCCGCCTCGGCCTGGCGCCCGCCGATGCCATCGCGGTCGGCGACGGCGCCAACGACCTCGACATGATCCGCCTCGCCGGCACTGGCGTCGCGCTTCATGCGAAGCCAGCGGTAGCAGCGCAGGCAAAGGTGCGCATCGACCATGGCGACCTGACCGCCCTGCTCTACCTCCAGGGTTATCGACGCGAAGATTTTGTCGAATGAAGCCCATCCGCACCGAACGCCTGATCCTGCGCAACTGGGAAGACCGCGACCGCGAACTCTTCCACCGGATCAATTCCGACGAACGCGTGATGGAATTCTTTCCGTTCCGGCGCAACCGCGCGCAGGCCGATGCCAAGATGGACGAACTGCATGCCGCCATCGAGCGTGACGGCCAAGGCTTCGCCGCGGCCGAGATAGCGGCCACTGGCGAATGCATCGGCTTTGTCGGCCTCACCGGAACCGATCATCTGCCGTTCCTGCCGGCCGGCACCGTCGAGATCGGCTGGCGGCTGGCGCCCGAATTCTGGGGCAAGGGCTATGTCTCGGAGGCAGCGGAAGCCTGGCTCGCCTATGGCTTCGAAACGCTCGGCCTCGACGAAATCGTGTCCTTTGCCGTCGAGGACAACCGCCGCTCCACCGCCGTCATGGAGCGGATCGGCATGATCACGGATCCGTCCGCCGATTTCGACCATCCGGACATTCCCGACAGCCATCCCGCGCTCAAGCGGCATGTTTTCTACAGGCTCTCCCGCACCGACTGGAACACAAGAAAAAGGGCGGCTCGCTAGCCGCCCTTTTTCTTTTCAGGGATCAGAGTGTTGCCGGATTTTCCGGACTCAATCCATTCTTATGGTCACGAATCGCAGCTCGCCGGTCTTCGACGCCAGCATCAGCAACGCATTCTTGCGGCCCTGCTCCTTCAACGCGCCGATCCGGTCCATGACGTCCTTGGGCGTGGCAACCGATTCCTGCGCGATCTCGGTGATCACCTCGCCGGGCTGGATGCCACGTTCAGCGGCTGCCGAATTCTTGGCGACGTCGGTGATGACGACGCCGGAAACGTCGGCGGCAATGCTGAACTTCTTGCGCGTGTCGTCATTGAGCTCGCCGACTGTCATACCAAGCACGGCGGCCGTCGAAACTGGCGGAGCCTTGTCAGCCTTGCCCTGATCGGTGCCGTTGTCTTCGGCGCTAGCTGCTTTCTCGCCGTCCTCGAGCCTGCCGAGCGTCACTTTCACGGTCTGCTCGACGCCCTTGCGCACGATGATCACGTCGACCGCCTTGCCGACCGGGCTTTCCGCCACGACGCGCGGCAGGTCGCGCATCTCGTGGATATCCGTACCGTCAAACTTGATGATGACGTCGCCTGCCTGAACGGTTCCGTTGTCGACAGGTCCGCCCTTGATGACGCCGGCGACGAGCGCGCCCTTGGCCGTCGCCATGCCCAGGCTTTCGGCGATGTCGGCGGTCACGGGCTGGATACGCACGCCGAGCCAGCCGCGCCGCGTCTCGCCGAACTGGCGAAGCTGGTCGACGACGCCGGACGCGAGTTGCGCGGGAATCGAGAAACCGATGCCGATCGAACCGCCGGAAGGCGAAATGATCGCCGTGTTGATGCCGATGACTTCGCCCGCGCTGTTGAACAGCGGTCCACCCGAATTGCCTCGGTTGATCGCGGCATCGGTCTGGATGAAGTCGTCATAGGGACCCGAATTGATGTCGCGGTTGCGGGCCGAGACGATGCCCACCGTCACCGTGCCGCCGAGGCCGAACGGATTGCCGATCGCCATCACCCAGTCGCCAACACGCATCTTGGTGGAGTCGCCAAATTTCACGGAGGTCAGCTTGTGCCCCTTCGGATCGACCTTCAGCACGGCGACATCGGTCTTGGGGTCGGTTCCGACAAGCGTCGCCTTCAGCGTGATGCCATCGGAGAAGTTGACTTCGATATCGTCGGCGTCGGCGATCACGTGGTTGTTGGTCACCACGATGCCCTGGTCCGCGTCGACGACGAAGCCGGAACCCAGCGACTGCACTTTCTGCGCGCCGCTGTCCTTGTCGCCACCACGGTTCTTGAAGAAGTCGTCGAAGAAATCCTGGAAGGGCGAGCCCTCCGGAAGCTGCGGCATCGGAACCGCGCCCGGACCTTCCGTGCCCTTGACTGTCTGCGAGGTCGATATGTTGACCACCGCGCCGAGCAGCTTGTCGGCGAGGTCGGCGACCGAGGGCGGCCCGTCATTGGCGAACACAGGCGTGACAAAGGACGGAACGGCAACCACGCCGACGAGCAGTGCCGCGGCGCCCGCGATGAACGTCCGTCGTGCCGCGCGCAAAAGGGTGTTGGATGTCATCGAGAAGCCTCCCGGTATTTTCTGAAAAGAAAAGCGCTTCGACGAAACCGCCGCATCGCGTCATGTTGGCAAGAAATACGGCACGTTTGCGGCTATGGCTAGAAGCAGGATAGAAATCCTGCGTATTCCCAAGCCGCGAACCGATCAGCCTACCCCGCCCCGCACCAGCCAGACGATGCCGACACCGATGGCGATCGCCGCCAGCCCGGCGATCCGCAATACATTCTCCGGCATCGACAGGACCTCGCCCGCCAGTTTCTTGGCGAGGACAGGAAAGCCGCCATAGACCAGCCCCTCGACAACGAGGACCAGGCCAATGGCGGCGAAGAAATCCTGCACCGGCCTTTACTGGCCGGTTGCAGGTTGAGCGGCAGGTGCCGTCGCCGGAGCGGCGCTTGCCGCCGGAACGGTAGCCGCGGGTGCGGGCTGCGGCCCCAAAGGCTTCGCCCCCGCTTCCTTGCCGTCGGGATCGCGGAAGAACCGGAAGAACTCCGAACTCGGCGACAGGACCATCGTCGTTCCAGTGCCGTCCAACGCGGTACCATAGGCATTCATCGAGCGGTAGAAGTCGAAGAATGCAGGATCGCGCTTGTAGGCATCGGCGAAGGTGGCACTGCGCTGAGCTTCGCCCTCACCGCGCAGGATCTCGGACTCTTTCTGCGCCTCGGCAACGATCTCGACCACTTCACGATCAGCGCGTGCCGTGATGCGCTGTGCCGCTTCGTTGCCGCGTGCCCTCAGCCGCGCGGCCTCCGCCAGGCGTTCCGCCTTCATGCGGTCGTAGGTCTGCTGTGAAACCTCGGCCGTAAGATCGGTCCTGCGGATACGGACATCCTCGATCTGCAGGCCGAGCGACGTGGCGTCGGGCCTGAGCTGATCGCGGACTTCGCGCATCATCACGGCGCGTTCTTCGGAGAGCGCGGCCTCGAAATCGCGCAGACCGTAAACGCGGCGCAAGGCAGCGTCGAGACGCGTCCTGAGGCGCGCTTCGGCCAATTCGATCTGACCTGACACGGCGGCACGGAAGACGCGCGGATCCGAGATGCGATAGGCGATGAAGGCATCGACCTCGTAGAACTTGCCGCCCGACACCTGGACGCGGATGTTGTCGAGGTCGAAGCGCAGCACCCGGTTCTCGATCAGTTGCACCGTATCGGCGTCGAAGAACGAGAACGGCGCCTTGAAGTAGATGCCGGGGTCGCTCTTGACGTCGACGATCTCACCGAACCGGAGCACGAGCGCCTGCTGGCGCGCATTCACCACGAAAACCGATGAATAGATGAGAAACAGGATGACCGCCAGGATGACGACGATGATGGGAAGACGGTTGGCCATTACTGGTTACCTCCCGTGGTTGCACCAAGGGGGGTGGGCGTAGGCGCCTTCTGCTGCAGTGCCGGCAGTGGCAGATAGGGAACAACACCCTGCCCGTTGCCTTGCTCGACAATGACCTTATTGGAGTCCTTCAGGACCTTCTCCATCGTTTCGAGATACAGGCGCTTGCGCGTCACGTCGGGCGCCTTGGCATATTCGTCGTAGACCGAGATGAAGCGCTGCGCCTCACCTTCGGCTTCCTGCACGACCCGGTTCTTGTAGGCGGCCGCGTCTTCGCGGACCTGTGCCGCCTCGCCGCGTGCCTGGCCGAGCTTCTGGTTGGAATACTGATTGGCCTGCTCGACGAACTTGTCCTCGTCCTGCTCGGCGCGCTGCACCTCGTCAAACGCATCGGCCACCTCGCGTGGCGGTGCTGCATCCTCGATCGAGACGGCGTTGACGTTGAGACCGGCCTTGTAGCCGTCCAGCGTCGTCTGGATGATCTCACGCACCGAGGCCGCTATGCCCTGGCGGTCATCACGGAAGATGTCCTGCGCCGGCCGGCGGCCGACCGCTTCGCGCATGGCGCTTTCGGCGACCTGCCGCAGCATGCCGTCGGGATCGGAAACGTCGAACAGGTAAGCCCGCGGATCGGAGACCTGATAGGCCACCGAAAACTGCACGTTGACGATGTTCTGGTCGCCCGAAAGCATCAGGCCGTTGCCGCTGGTGTTGCCACCGCCAATATCGACCAGCTGCTCGGAAATCTTGGCCGTCTCGACAGTTTCAAGCGGCCACCAATGGAAATGCAGGCCCGGCTGCGACAGTTCCGGCTTCGGCTTGCCGAAACGCAGTTCGACCGCGACCTCGTCGGGCTGCACCGTATAGACGGCCTTGAATGCCCACAGCGCGACGAGCGCCAGCGCGATCAACCCGAACACAGCTGGGCTCGCGCCACCGCCGCCCGGCAGCGCGCGCCGCAGCCTGTCCTGGCCGCGCCGGATGATGTCTTCGAGATCGGGGGGCGAGCCCTGCGGACCTGTCGGTCCTTTTGGTCCCTGCCCCCAGGGTCCGCCATTATTTCCGCCGCCGCCCCACGGGCCGCCGCCTCCGCCACTCTTGTCGTTCCAGGGCATGAATGTCCTTTCGCTTGGAATTCCCTCATGCGCCGGCGTTACGGCGCACAATCCAGTGTTGTCCTTCTATAGGGACGCCACGACGTGCTTTCAACGCGATGCCCTGTCGACAGCATCTCTTTTGGATAATCGCGACCCTTTGTCGTCCCTCAATACCGTTTTTGTCTTTCAAAGTATCTCGCGGCGGCGCTCGTAAACCGTATAGCGCGTCGCGTGACTGTCCTTTTCGCCGGCTGGTATGTCTTCCGCCTGGACAATGCGCCACAGCTTGGGGTCGATAGGCGGAAAATGCGCGTCGCCGTCGACATCAGCCAGGACGTGGGTGACGTGCAGACGGTCAGCCAGCGGCAGCGCCTGCGCATAGATCTGGCCGCCGCCAATGATGCAGACCTCGGCGGCTCCAGCAGCGCGCGCTTTCGCCAGCCGGATGGCATCATCCAGCGAATGCACGACTTCGATACCCTCGGCGCGCCAGTCCTTGTCGCGGGTGACCACGATGTTCAGCCTGCCCGGCAGCGGCCGGCCGATGCCCTCATAGGTCTTGCGGCCCATGACGATGGGCTTGCCCATCGTATCGGCCTTGAAGCGCTTGAGGTCGGTGGAAAGCCGCCAGGGCAAACCACCGTCACGCCCGATCACGTCGTTTTCGGCGATGGCGACATAAACAGCGACATCCATCAGTTGGCGCTCCCGCCATTGCTGTCGGTCGGGTTCAGGATGAGGATATTGATGTCGTGCTCGGGATAGAAATCATTGGCCGTCATCTCGAAGGTCGTTGGCCCGACCTTCCTGACATTATCGCCGCAAAACGAGACGAGGTTTTTCGCATTGCCCTTGTCGACGGTCAGCTTGAACTTGCCGATGGTGCCCGTCGCCCAGTTGCCGCCGGTGGTCAGGATATAGGCGATGCGGCTTTCGTAATACGGATAGCCGTTGGTATCATCCTTGGCCGCCTTGCGGATGGCGTTCTCGAACGTGCCGTCCATGCAGTAACGAACCTTGTAAGCGGCATACGGGTCCTGGAACTTGCCATCGGAAAAGAAGGTGACCGTTGATGAACTGCCGACGCTGGGCTTGTAGCGGTGCGAGACACGGACGTCCGCATTGGCGGGAAAGTTCGAGCGCCACCAATAGGTCGAGCGTAGCTGCCACCATGGCGCATAGGACGGTGTGGCGTTTTGGTCGCCTTCCGGATCCTCGATGATGATGCCGCGGTTGACCCAGTCGTCGGCCACCGACTTTGGTAGCTTCGCCAGTGCCGCCTTGGCGGTATCGCCGAACGGGTAGAACGGCACGTTCTGCGCCTTCAGTTCGGCGCTGATGTCGATGCCCAGCGCGAACGCCTTCTGCTCAAGCTGCGGCTTCACCGCCGCGCCGTCGATCGTCACCTCGAAGCCGAGGAAATTGTCACTGGGGTCGTTGGGGATGGCCGGCATTTCCTCGGGATTGCCCTCGATGTCCGGCATCGGAAAAGCGACGATCGCGTCAACGTCCTTGTCCGTATTGTTGTGGAAGACATAGTCGACCGTCACCTTGTCCGGCGAGATGTAAAGGTCCTCGCTTTGCATCGCCACCGCGTCGCTGCGCGACAGGATCAGACCACCAGTGCCGAGCTCGGCGGTCGAATCATTTGCCAATGCGGGCGCCGCGCAGAGCATCAATCCTGCAGCCAAGACAGTTCGCAACATCACAGCTACCCTCCGAAAATCACTGCATGTCACCCCAGAGCATTCCCCGAGCCTGACCCGAAGCGCGCGGCGGGTTTTTGGGGAACGACACGCATAAATCAGTATTGGCGCGACCCTACTTGTTTCAGCCCCGCGTTCAAAGCCCCTGCATGCCGGCGCAACTGCTTGCGCACACACAATGGCGGTCTGGACAGGCACGCCTCGATCGGGCAGGAGTTCGGCCATGCGCAAGGTTCTCGTCATCGGCATCGGCGCCGGCAATCCGGAGCACATGACCGTGCAGGCCATATCAGGCCTGAACCGGGCCGACGTGCTGTTCATTCCCGACAAGGGCGCAGGGAAGACCGAGCTGGCCGAACTGCGCCGCCAGATCTGCGATCGTTTCGTCACCAATCCGAAATCACGCAGGGTCGAATTCGATGTGCCGGTGCGCGCCGAGCCGACATCCTCTTACCGCTCGACCGTCGATGACTGGCATGAGGCGATCGCCGCCATTTACGAGGCGCTGATCCGCGACGAACTGCCGGAAGATGGCTGCGGCGCTTTCCTGATCTGGGGCGACCCCTCGCTCTACGACAGCGCGCTGCGCATCCTGGAGCGCGTGAGCCTGAGGGCCAATGTCGATTTCGAGCTGGACGTCATGCCCGGCATCACCGCCGTCCAGGCGCTCGCCGCCAGCCACAAGATGGCGCTGAACCGCATCGGCGATTCCTTCCTTGTCACCACCGGCCGCCGCCTCACCGAGGAAGGCATGCCGGACAATGCCGGCAGCGCCGTCATCATGCTGGACGGCAAATGCGCCTTCAACACGCTGGCCGACAAGGACCTCATCATCCACTGGGGCGCCTATCTCGGCACACCCGACGAAATCATCATCTCCGGCCGCCTCGGCGACGTCGGCGCGGAGATCGAAAGAGTCCGTGAAGAAGCCCGCCGCGGCAAGGGCTGGATCATGGACACCTACCTGCTGCGCAAGCCTGAATAGGAAGGCAGTAGGGGAATAAGGCAGTAGGGCAGTAGGTGAAGGTACCGGAAGACAGCAGACGGATGCCGCTTACTTCTTACTTCTTACTTCTTACTTCTTACTTCTTACTTCTTACTTCTTACTTCTTACTTCCTACTTCCTACTTCCTACTGCCCTATCCCGCATCAATCTCGGCCTGCAGCGCCTCCATATGCGTGGCGGCCGCCGCCGCCGCCGCGCGCTCGATGGCACGAAAACGGCTGACCACGGCCAGCCCCACCGATGTCAGTTGCGCGCCGCCGCCCTTGCGGCCCCCGGTCTGCGCGGCCACGAGCGGCTTGCCGAACACCCGGTTCATGTCCTCAACCAGGTCCCACGCGTGCTTGTAGGACATCTCCATGCCGCGCGCGGCGGCCGAGATCGAGCCGAAGGAAGCGATCTGCTCCAGAAGCTCGATCTTACCCGGCCCGATGCGCCCATCTGGATCGAGATTTATCCGCAAGCTCAGCGATGGCATTTCGGGTCCTCCGCAGTCACGACCACACCCATAGTAGAAGCTCTCCAACGAAACCGCTATTCCAAATTAACATAGCGATGACCATTCGCGTCATGCATCCGCATCGGCGGGCAGGCCGGCACCGGTGTTCGCGCGATCGAAACTCACGGTCTTGATCACCGCAAAAACCCGTCGGCCAAGCTGAAGCCCCAGCGCATGCCGTGATTGCTCGGTGATCCGGGCAATCACCGTCGCGCCGTTGCAGTCGATGCCCACTTCGACAGCGGGCCCCTCGCCCGGCTTTATCGTCATGATCGTGCCCGGCAAAATGTTGAGCGCGCTGAGACCTTCCGGGCGCTCGGTGGCGATCATCACGTCGCGGGCGCGAATGCGGATGCGCACCGGCGCTCCAACCGCGATTGCCAGCCGTGGCACGCGGATCTCGCCAACCGGCGAACCGAGCACCGTCATGCCGAACGCCTCGTCATGGCTGATCACCTTGGTGTCTAGCACTGCCCCGCCTTCCGCACGTTCTTCAGCCGGCAAAAGGTCGAGCCGCTCCATGATGGCACCGGTCGGGCCGAAAGCGGCGACCTTGCCCTGCGCCAGCACCACCACATTGCTCGACAGACGGGCGACCTCCGCGACCGAATGGCTGACATAGACGATCGGGATTTTCATCTCGTCGCGCAGCCGTTCGATATAGGGCAGGATTTCGGCCTTGCGCGCTTCGTCGAGCGATGCCAGCGGCTCATCCATGAGCAGAAGTTTTGGGCTGGCAAGCAACGCCCGACCGATCGCCACCCGCTGTTTTCGCCGCCGGAAAGCTTTGCCGGCCGCCGTTCCAACAACGCGCCCATGCCGAGCAGCTCAACCACCGCGCTCATGTCGGCGTAGCGTTGCGCCGCCGGCGTGAACCAGCGGCCATAGCGCAGATTGCTGGCCACGCTCATATGCGGAAACAGCCGCGCATCCTGGAACACCATGCCGATCCGCCGCTTGTGCTTCGGCACGAATATGCCGGCATCCGTGTCGACCAGCACGCGGCCGTCGACCTCGATGCGCCCCTTGTCGGGCCGGATCAGCCCGGCGATCGTATTGATCAGCGTTGTCTTGCCTGAGCCAGAGGAGCCGAACAGCGCGGTCAACCGCCCAGCGCTCTCGAAGCGGACGTCGAGCTCAAAACTCTCGAGCTGATGGCGGATGTTGACGAGGACCGTCATTCGATGTCCATCCGCCGCCCGACGCGCCGCGCCAGCACTTCCGAGGCGACAAGCGCCGCCAGCGAGATGATGATGGAAATCAGCGTCAGCCTGAGCGCGCCTTCGTCGCCGCCTGGCACCTGCGTGAACGTATAGATCGCCGAAGGCAGCGTCTGTGTCTCGTTCGGGATGTTGGAGACGAAGGTGATCGTCGCGCCGAACTCACCCATGGCCTTGGCAAAGGACAGGATGGCGCCGGCGATCAAGCCGGGCAGTATCAGCGGCAGCGTAATCGTGCCGAACACCCAAAGCGGGTTGGCGCCGAGCGTCCCGGCAGCCGCTTCCATCTTGCGGTCAACCGCCTCGATCGACAGCCGGATTGCCCGCACCATCAAGGGAAAGCCCATGACACCGCAGGCCAATGCCGCGCCCGTCCAGCGGAAGGAAAAGACAATGCCGAAATGCTCGGCCAGGAAGGCTCCGGCCGGGCCGCGTCTGCCGAAAGTCAGCAACAGCAGATAACCGGTCACCACCGGTGGCAGGATCAGCGGCAGGTGGACCAGCCCGTTGAGCAGCGTCTTGCCCCAGAATTGCCCGCGCGCCAGCAGCAGCGCGATCAGTATGCCCGGCGGCAGGCTGGCGACCATGGCCACGGTCGCCACCTTGATGGACAGCCGGACCGCATTCCATTCGTCGGGAGTGAGGTCCAGCAGCCAGTTCATGCGTCAGAACGCATCCTTTACTTGGTCAGGACGGTGAAGCCCTGCTCCTTGAAGAGCTTGGCCGCCTTGGAAGACTGCAGGCACTTCAGGAATGCCGGCGTATGCTTGTCCTTCGAATCCGCGATCTGGGCAACCGGGTAGATGATCGGCGGGTGCGAATCTTCGGGGAAGGTACCGACCACCTTGACGCCCTTTTCCGCATGCGCGTCCGTGGCATATACGATGCCGAGCGCGGCTTCGCCGGTCGAGACCAGCTTGAGCGCCGCGCGGACGTTCTCTGCCTGCGCCACCTTGCCTTCGACCGAGGACCAGACGCCCAGCGATTCCAGCGCCGCCTTGCCGTACTTGCCGGCCGGCACCGCCTTGAAATCGCCCATGGCGAGCTTGCCGTCGCCAACCAGCTTGGCCAGATCGAAACCCTTCTCGATCTTGGTTTCAACCTTCGAATCCTTCGGCGCCACCAGCACGATCTCGTTGCCAAGCAGCTTCACTTCGGTGTCCGGCTTCGTCAGCTTCTTGTCGGACAGATACTTCATCCAGTCGAGGTCGGCGGAGATGAACACATCGGCCGGCGCGCCGCCCTCGATCTGCTTGGCCAGCGCCGAGCTTGCCGCGTAGGAAATGGTCGCCGCCTCGCCGACATCCGCCTCGCACGACTTGTTGACGGCATCGAGCGCGTCCTTGAGGCTGGCCGCGGCAAACACCACGACCTTGTCTTCCGCGTGTGCGGGCATCGTGGCCATCAGCATTGCCGCAAAACCACCAATGGCAATCGCCTTCATTTCAAAACCCCTGCGCGTCATGAAACTCTCCCTGAGTTGAAATCCGTTCGGCTATGAGCCTGCCGACCGATATATCCGCATGAACATAACAACGTAAAGGGCCACCGCCGGCCGAAGCCGCTTCATCTCGCCGTAACCTTGCACGTGGCGCGATCGGATGGTTCTGCTAAGACTGGCGCGGAACAAAACACTGAAAGGAAACGCCATGAAAATCAGCGCCCGCAATATCCTGAAGGGAACGATCGTCGAGATCGTCAAGGGAGCGACGACCTCGCATGTCCGCATCGATATTGGCGGCGGCGCCGTCGTCACCGCCTCGATCACCAACGAAGCCGTCGCCGATCTCAAGCTGGAAAAAGGCAAGCAAGCCTATGCCGTGGTCAAGGCGTCGGACGTCATGGTCGGCATCGACTGAAGCCGCTGCCTCGAATGGTTCGTGAGAACGAGATCAGGCCAAGCGAGGTGGCGGTTGACCCGCCGCCGGCGACCGACGCCGGCCTGGTGTTCATCGGCGTCATCCGCACGCCCTGGGCCTCGCGGCTGCTCACGCCGCGCCAAGGCCGTGCGGATGGCCCGGTCTGCCGGATCGAGATCTTCGATCCGTGGCGAGAAGCGCTGCAAGGTATCGAGGCATTCGAGCGCCTCGAGGTTCTCTACTGGCTGCATCTGTCGCGTCGCGATCTCGTCAAGCAGAGCCCAGCCAGCGATGGCACGTCGCGCGGCACCTTTGCGCTACGCTCCCCCGTCCGGCCCAATCCGATCGGCACATCGATCGCGACACTTGCCGGCGTTGAAGGCTCGACATTGCTGGTGCGAGGCATGGATTGCGTCGACGGAACGCCCCTCCTCGACCTGAAGCCGGACCGGACGCTGTTCAAGCCGATCGCGCCGCCACAGGCTGGCGATTACGAGGTCGGCTGACAACGCCGAGCCCGGCTCAGACCGCGATGGGCGCCTTGATGCTCGCGTCGGCAACGTAGTTTTCCAGCCGGAAATCCTCGAAGCGGAACGCAAAGAGGTCTTTCACCTCCGGATTGATCCACATTGTCGGCAGCGCCCTGGGCGTGCGCCGCAATTGCTCGCGCGCCTGCTCGAAATGGTTCGAGTAGAGATGCGCATCGCCAAGCGTATGGACGAAATCGCCGGGCTTTAGTCCGGTCACCTGTGCAACCATCAATGTCAGAAGCGCATACGAGGCGATGTTGAAGGGAACGCCGAGAAAAATATCGGCGGAGCGCTGATAAAGCTGGCAGGAAAGCCGACCCTCGGAGACATAGAACTGGAACAGGCAGTGGCAGGGCGGCAGCGCCATGGCCTCCACCTCGGCCGGGTTCCAGGCTGAAACAATCAGCCGCCGCGATTGAGGATTCCTGCGTATCTCCTTCAGAAGGCCAGCAATCTGGTCGATAGAGCCGCCATGGCCGTCCGGCCAGGAGCGCCATTGCTTGCCATAGACAGGGCCAAGGTCGCCATTCTCGTCTGCCCATTCGTCCCAGATGGAGACGCCGTGATCATTGAGATATTTGACATTGGTGTCGCCGGCCAGGAACCACAGGAGTTCATGGATGATCGACTTCAGATGAAGCTTCTTGGTGGTGGTGACCGGAAAGCCATTCGCAAGATCGAAGCGCATCTGGTAACCGAACACCGAACGCGTTCCGGTGCCGGTGCGATCGCCACGATCAGCACCGTTTTCCAGCACATGTTTCAGAAGGTCGAGATACTGGCGCATCGGTTCCGGCTCGATTCGATTGTGCAGGCATTATAGCTGCCGGACCGGCGCCCGAACACACCAAAACGGAGCAACCGCCGAGTTGCGGGCAGCTACTTTCTCCCCGTCACTATACGGGGAGAAATGCCCGGCAGGGCAATGAGGGGCAGCGCCGACGTTCGATGAAGTGCAAATTCAACCTGAAGCGATTGTTCTTCTACGCCAGCGCGCGATCTTCACAGCGAGCCGAGCTTGCCCAGATGCTTCGCAACCAGATAGTAGAACGTCACCCGGTGCTTGCTGTGGTCGGCGTGCATCGTCTGGCAGACCTTTTGGATCGCGGCATCGGCCTTCTTGTCATCAGTGATGCCGAGCTTCTTCGAAACCCAGCCCGCCTTGACACGATCGAGTTCCTTCGGGTCCGTGCAGGATACCAGCGAGGAATCGCGATTGCGCAGCGCAATGCCCAGGTGCTTCACGATCTTCTCGACCACATCGGCGTTCGCCGCGGCGTCGTATTTCTTCACGTCTGCGAGATAATCGGCCATCAAACTTCCCCTCGTCGGCGCCACGGATCCGATCGATGAGGGCTGTGGCGCGCTGCCGCAACTTGTGCGCTAGGTCGGTAACTCCTCACCGTGGCAAAGCTTCGGTTGAGAGCGCTTTCAAGTCAACCCTTTGCGTTGCAATTTGAAACGGGGACAAAGCGCGATTGCGGCCTTTCATTTTCCACGACCGGCCCCTATATTCGTTTTGTCGGCTTGACCGACTATGGCGATAAATGGGCGATGAAATAAGCCGTTCGGACCCGGGGGCGGTACCCGGCGCCTCCACCAAAAACCGCTCTGGTGAAAGAGCGGCTTTTGCTGGGGGCGAAATAGGATCGACGAAGGTGTAAAGATCGTACTTTTGCCCGGCATGGTACCACCGTCATCGGGCTAAACTTGTAGTTGCAAACGACAACTATGCGGAAGCACGTCTCGCCGCGTAAGCGGTGCGATAGCTTCAATTCAAGTCCTAGGGGTTCGCACTTCTAGGCGGGGTTCGGAGGTACCTGGCAACAGAAACCTCCACTTCTCCCCCTCCTTCAACATGCGTCACGCAACTGTAGCTCCCGCTGGCAGAATTCGTACGACCAGTCGGCCGCGAAACCGTGGAGCCGCGTGTCTCCTTGCTCCATGGACAAAAAATGCAAAACGATTCCGATCGATTCCTTGTGCTGACCGGCGGCCCGGGTTCGGGCAAGACCACATTGATCGAAGCCTTGCGGTCAGCCGGCTTCGCCACTTCCGTGGAGGCGGGGCGCGGCATCATTCGCGACCAGTCGGCGATAGGCGGTCCTGCCCTGCCCTGGCATGACCGGGCACTCTTCGCCGAACTGATGCTGTCGTGGGAACTGCGCTCGTATCAAGAAGCCATCGAACAGAACGGGCCCGTCTTCTTCGACCGAGGCGTACCGGACACGCTCGGCTATCTCAGGCTGAGCGGCCTGCCGGTACCCGGGCACGTCAGCGCCGCGGCAGACCGCTTCCGCTACAACCCGCGCGTCTTCATTGCCCCGCCCTGGCCGGACATCTTCGCGCAGGATGAAGAACGCAAGCAGACGCTCGACGAGGCCGAGCGCACCTATCATGCGCTGGTCGGCGTCTACACGGAACTGGGCTATGAACTGGTTCCGCTGCCCCTGGCGCCGATCGAGAAACGCCTGGAATTCGTGCTGACCGAAACTGGTTTCGTCTGATCGAACCTGAAAAAGGCCGGGATCGACCCGGCCTTTCATGGCTTGCTGGTGACTGCTTACTCCGCCGGCGCTTCGACGGCTTCGCGCCCACGGCCGAGCGTCACCTTGGCCAGCGTGAAGGAGATCACCGCGCACAGCGCGATGCCAGCCACCATGGGCAACGGCGTGCCATCGAAGAACACACCGGCAACACCCATGGCGAGCGCGCCAATGGCGAAATGCAGCGTGCCCATCAGCGCAGAGGCCGTGCCGGCGATCTCGCCATGCTCTTCCATGGCCAGCACCGAGGTGGTCGGAATGACAAGGCCGAGGAAGCCGTAGCCGACGAACAGCAGCGCCGCCATCACGTCGAGCCGGTCGATGCCGGTGGCCATGACCGCGAACAGCACCACCATCGTCGTTGCGTAGCCGGTGACCGCGACACGCACGACGCGCCGCAGTCCGAACCGCTCCGCCAACAGCCCCGTCATCTGCGACATGCCGATGAAGGCGACTGCGTTGATCGAAAAGAACACGCTGTAGACCGAAGGCGACAGCCCGTAATGATCGATCAGGATGAAGGACGAGCTCGACAGATAGACGAAGAAGCTCGCAATGCCGAAGCCGGCGATCGCGGTCAGGCCAAGGAAATTACGATCGCCCATCAGGAAGCGGTAGCCAGCAAGCGCGGTGCCGAAAGAGGAGCCGGCACACGATCTTCCACCGGCCGCGTTTCCTTGAGCGAGGTCGCCAGCAGGATGGTGGCGAGTGCCGCCGCAGCCGTCACCGTCCAGAACACGGCGCGCCAGCCGAAATTCTCGATGATCACGCTTCCGGTCAGCGGCGCCAGGATCGGCGACACCGCAAACACCAGCATCAACAAGGACATCAGCTTGGCGGCCTCGGTGCCGGTGTGCAGGTCGCGCACGATGGCGCGCGGCACCGCCATGCCGGCGCTGGCGCCCAGGCCTTGCAGGAAACGGAAGGCGATCAGCCATTCGATGGTCGGCGCCATCGCCGAACCGACGCCGCCGATCATGAACAGCACCAAGCCGCCATAAAGCGGCAGCTTGCGGCCGACCATGTCGGAGATCGGCCCGACGACGATCTGGCCGAAACCCATGGAAAGGAAGAAGATCAGCAGGCTCATCTGCACGGCGGCGGTACCGGCGTGCAAATCCGCGCCGATCGACGGCAGTGCGGGCAGATACATGTCGATGGCGAACGGCCCTATGGCGGACAACAAGCCGAGCACGACCGCGATGCGGAGGAATTTGGGACTCATGATAGTGGCTTCTTTCGAATGTGGTTGCCGCCGCCAGGCGACGTCTAACCCTAGGACGTTCCATCCCATGAGGTTCCGACACTTCTCCGGAGTGGAACCTCTTCGTATCGTGTCCACAAATTTAGACAGTCTTGTCTAAATCGTCAATCACCTCTATATAGATTTTTATGAGACCAAGCGTTTCTCCTGACACTTTTCCGCCACGCGGCCACGAGGCCAAGCGCGTGTCCATTGTTGACTCCGCGGCGTCCGTTTTCTGCCGCGAGGGCTTCGCCGGCGCCAACATCGACCTGATCGCGGTCGAGGCCGGCGTCTCGCGCCAGACCGTCTACAATCATCATGGCGACAAGGAAAAACTCTTCGTTGCCGTGGTTCGCGACCTCACCGAGCGTTGCAACGCCGGCATCTTTGCCACCATTTCCACCTTCCCCGACCAACCCAGGGATCTCGAGGCCGATCTGATCGCCTTCGCGGTGCGCATGAACCATAACTGCATCTGCAACCGCGACGGAAAATTCCTGCGCAAGCTGATCCAGACCGAGGGCGAGCGCTATCCCGAGCTGTTTGCCGAGTGGCGCGAACAAGGACCCGGCAGGACATGGCCGGCGCTTGCCGCCCGCTTTGCCCGCCTCGCCTATGGCGGTTACCTCGCGATCGACGATCCCGATGTCGCGGCGCGGCAGTTTCTAGGCCTCGTCAACGCCGAACTGCAGACAATTTTCATGCTCGGCGGCACGCCTCGGGACGATGAGGTGCTGCAATCGGCGACCAATGGCGTGCGCACCTTCCTGCGCGCCTTCGGCAGGCGCAAGTCCGCGGCCAGTACAGAAAAGCTCGGCGCGCTCGCCAACACGTAGATCGTTTTGCCAGGCTTCTTGAAATGCGGCCCAAACGATCAAAATAGACGGCGACAGGCCTAGCTTAGGCACGGCCTCGATCTATATGCCGGTTTACGCCGCCCTCAAGCTTGATTACAGCTATGCGGAAGATTCAACGGAACCTGACCGTCACATGGCCGACGACCACATCCGCTACGACATTCTGGCCCAGGAGGCATTGCGCGGCGTCATGCGCAAGGTTCTGGCCGAGGTCGCGCGCACCGGCCTGCCCGGCAACCATCATTTCTTCATCACCTTCCTGACCGGTGCGCCAGGCGTTCGCGTGTCTTCAAGGCTGCGCGAGCGCTATCCCGAACAGATGACCATCGTCATCCAGTTCCAGTATTGGGACTTGAAAGTGACGGATACCGGCTTCGAGGTTGGGCTGTCCTTCTCCGATGTTCCGGAAAAGCTGGAAATTCCGTTCTCGGCGGTGCGCGGCTTTTATGACCCGTCTGTCAATTTCGAACTCGAGTTCGATGTCAAGACGGATGGCGCGGCAGCCGACGAGCCAGCCGCTCAAGCCCCGCCCGAGACGCTGACAATCGTCTCCGAGAAAAAGCCGAAGGCCGAGAAGAAGGCCGCGGCCGAGGCCGAGAAGAAGCCCGCGGCGACGGATGCCGCTGCCAAGGGCGCGGAAGTCGTCTCGCTAGACGCCTTCCGCAAGAAGTGACCTGACGAGCCACGCCATGGGCGACATCGTCAATCTGCGCCAGGCCAGAAAACAGAAGGCGCGGGACGAGAAGCTGAGCGCCGCCGAACAGAACCGGGCATTACACGGCCGTTCCAAGGCGGAGAAACAGCGCGACCGGCTGATCGCCGAAAAGGCCGAAAAGTTCGTCGCCGGCCATCGTCGTGAGCCCGGCGACAAGGGCAGCCAAAGCGTCGGGCCGAAAAGTGCGCCGCTGTTTTCGGACGAACCTGATGCCTAGCAAAATGAGACTCCGCCCGTGAGCGCGGTGGTAAAACGCTCGGTGACCATTCGCGGCCACCGCACCAGCTATTCCCTCGAAAAGCCCTTCTATGACGACCTCATCGCGATCGCGGCGACCAGAAAGCTGACGCTCGCCGCACTTGTCGCGGAAGTCGACGCGACTCGCCCCCGCGACACCAACCTGTCCTCGGCCCTAAGGCTTTATGTCCTGGAGTGGGCGAAGCGCGACGCGGTTTCCTAGACGCCCTCTACCACGTCTTCCTTTTTCTCGCGTCTCGTGCCGAAGCCGATCAAGGTCGAGCGATCGCGCTCCTCGGCCTGTTTCCGCGACCGCACGCGCATCAGATCCTTCCAGCCGACATAGCCGACCAGCCGTGCGTCCTCGCGCGTAACCACGGGCAGATGGGAAACATTCGCCATCAGCAGCTTGTCGGAGAGGCCTTCCAGATACTCATCCGGATAGGCCAGCGTGACTTTGCTTCCGGCCAGCAATTCGCCGAGCGTCGTGGTGCGATGCGTGCCCGCGCGTCTCCAGCGCAGGATCGCCGGTGGATCGATGAGACCGAGCACATGCCCGTCCTCATTGACCACGGGAAAACTCGGATGCCGCGTTTCCGGCGCGGTCAGGAACGCCGCCGCGCCATGCAGCGTCATCGTCGACGGCACGCTCTCGACATTTGAGGTCATCACCTCGCGCACCCTGGTCAAGGCGAAGGGATCGACCCGGTATTCGCGAACTAGGTGGTGTCCCCTCCTGGCGATTTTCTCGGTCAGGATCGAACGCTTCATCAGGAGCACGGTGACGGCGTGCGCCGCCGCACAGGCCGCGATCAGCGGCACCAGCATATGCGTGTTGCCGGTCAGTTCCACCGCGAAGAAGGTGGCGGTCAGCGGCGCCCGCATCGTGCCGCCCATGGTTGCCGCCATTGCCAGCAGCGCCCAGAAGCCCGGATCCGCCGCGGGCAGGATGCCCGCCAGCACCGCCCCCATCGCGCCGCCCATGATCAAAAGCGGCGCCAGCACGCCTCCGGATGTCCCCGAACCCAGCGCAACCGACCAGATGATGGCCTTTACCACCAGCAGGATGAGTGCTGCCGTGGCGACCATGCGGCCATCCAGCATATCGGCGATGTTGTCATAGCCGACGCCGAGCGCCCGCGGTTCGATCAACCCGCCGATGCCGACCACCAGACCGCCAATCATCGGCCACCACATCCAATGAATGGGCAGTTTCTGAAAACCGTCCTCGCAGGCATAGACCATCTGCGTCAGCAGCCCCGACAACAGCCCCGCACAAATGCCGATCGCAACCCAGCCGCCAAGGCCGACAAAGGAAATCTCCATCCCGCCCTGGAACGGAAAGATCGGTCCGGGAAGATGCAGCATGGTGCGTTCGACCTCGGCGATAACAGCCGCGACCGCCACGGGAATGAAGCTGCGCGGCGTCCATTCGAAGAGCAGCAGTTCCACCGCCAGCATGATGGCGGCGATCGGCGTTCCGAATACGGTGGTCATGCCGGCCGCCGCGCCAGCCACAAGCAGCGTCTTGCGTTCATTGTCGCTGACCGGCAGCATCTGCGCGATCAGCGAGCCGATGGCGCCACCGGTCATGATGATCGGGCCTTCGGCGCCGAATGGTCCGCCGGAGCCGATCGAGATCGCCGACGATAGCGGCTTCAGGATCGCAACCTTGGCATCAAGCCGCGACCGCCCAAGCAGGATCGCCTCGATGGCCTCGGGAATGCCGTGGCCGCGAATCTTCTCGCTGCCGAAGCGCGCCATCAGGCCGATGATCAGCGCGCCGATGACCGGAACAATCGCCGCGGCAAGCCCAAGCGGCGTATCTTGCAGCTTCAGGTCGGCAAGCGAAAACTGGCCGAAATAGGCGATGTTGGTGGCAAGCCGGATCAGCTTCAACAGCGCGATGCCGGCAAACAGGCCCGCGGTCGCCACGACCACGGCTATGGCGGCAATGAGCAGCACGCTTGCATCGGTCGTGAAATCCCTGAGGTGGTCGGGCTTGGGTTGATGGGTCTTCATGGCAGCTCTGCTTCCTGGCGGCGGGCCGTATCTGGGACAGGCGGCAGGATTGCGGGCCAGCCGGCTTTTCAACCTTCATGTATCGTAACACGATATAAATATTCAAGCTGGTTTTGCACGAAAACCGTTTGAGCTTTTGCCGGAATGGAACAAAGGTCGGATATGACGCTGCCCAGGAAAACACGCCCCACCATCAGCCAAGCCGATTACCAGCGCCTGTCCGAGTTCCGCTACCTGATCCGCCGTTTCCTCGAATTCAGCCAGGTGCAGGCGGAAGGCGCCGGCCTGACCCCGCGCCAGCATCAGGCGCTGCTGGCGATCAAGGGCTTTCCGGGCGGCGGTCCGGTGACGATTGGCGATCTGGCGGAGCGCTTGCGCATTCGCCACCATAGCGCCGTCGAGCTGGTCAATCGTCTTGGCGAGGCTGGGCTGGTCACAAGGGATCAGGACAAGGACGATCAGCGCCGCGTCCTGCTACGATTGACCGAGCACGCCGACGACTGCCTTGCGGAATTGTCGGCCACGCATCTCGACGAGCTTTCAAGGATCGAGCCTATGCTGAAACGTCTGCTCGTCCGAGACGGTGGGTGAATCACGCCCCATCGGCATTGGTATGATGGGCGATGGGGAAATATTTTCCTGAGATCGAATCCTTTGGCTTCCCGCAACGTCTGAGACATGAGCGGCCGGCAGGACGCAGGGCTGCCAAAGGAGCAGATGATGAAACACCACCTCATACGCTACAGGACGAAACCCGAAATGGCCGACGAGAACGAGCGGCTGGTGAAAGCCGTGTTCCAGGAGTTGCGTGGCAAATCGCCTGAAGGTGTCCGCTACATGACGTGGAGGTCCGATGACGGTACCTTTGTCCACCTCGTCGAGGTCGAAACCGGGGAGCACGCGAATGTCATTCCCGGGCTTGTCGCATTCGAGGCCTTTCAGAATGGCATCAGGGATCGCTGCATCGAGTTTCCACATCGCGACGTGATGACGGTGGTGGGCAATTATCGGATGCTGGACGAATAAAGCGATGGAACGACGTCACGAAACGACAGGCGCATGACCATCACTGGCGATATCCGCGAGCCTTTCGATCGCCTGTTCGGCGAATTGCGTCCGAAGCTGCACCGCTATTGCGCCCGCATGACCGGCTCGGTCATCGACGGCGAGGATGTGCTGCAGGAAGCGCTTGCCAAGGCGATCGAAGCCTTGCCGGACGTCGGTCCGATCGCCAACCCGGAAGGCTGGCTGTTTCGTATCGCTCACAATGCGGCACTCGACCTTTTGCGCCGCCGCGCCCGTGAGAAGGCCTTTTCCGGCGAGGACCTGGATATGATCATCGATCCGGCAAACCCCACCATCGAACGAGAGGCCGCGGCTGCCAGCCTGCGTACCTTCATGCGCCTTCCCGTCGCGCAGCGATGCAGCGTCATCATGATGGACGTGCTCGGCTATTCGCTACAGCAGATCAGCGTCATCCTCGACACCAGCATTCCCGCCATCAAGGCCGCCCTGCATCGCGGTCGTGGCCGCCTGCGCGAAATCGCCGATGAGCCGGAAGAGCTTCCATCACCATTCCTGAGTACGTCGGAGCGTTCGCTGCTCGAAGCCTATATCGATCGCTTCAACGCCCATGATTTCGATGCCGTCCGCGACATGCTGGCCGAGGACGTGCGGCTGGAGTTGGTGGCGAGAACGCGGCTGAACGGGCGCAAGGAAGTGAGTACCTACTTCCACAATTATTCCACGAGGCAGGACTGGCGCTTCGTCCCCGGCTTTGTGGAAAACCGGCCGGCGGTCCTTGTCTGCGACCCCGATCCGACAGCGCCGCCATCCTATTTCATCCTGCTGGCGTGGCAGGCCAGGCTTCTCGGCATCCGCGATTTTCGCCACGCCCGCTACGCCGCCGATGGTGCCGAAATGTCCGTGTTCCGGGAGCCGTCGTTGGAATAACGGCACCCTCTCCCGTCAGCCGCCATCCAGCGATTTCAGCAGATTGTCGATTGCAGACGGCGCAAGCTTTGGCGCGGACTGGGCCGGCGACGGATTGTCGTTGACAGGCGGCAGCGGCACCCGCTCGATCCGCGGCTCCTGCTGCGCGGCCTTGCGTTCGGCATCGCGCCTGGCCTTTTCCTGCGCGGCGATCCGCGCCGCCTCTTGCGCCTTCTGGCGCTCCTGTTCCTCGACCTGTGCCTTCACCGCCGCGTCGGCGGCCTGCTGCTTGGCCTTGGCGGCCGCATCGGCATCTGCTTTCGCCTTGGCGTCTGCATCCGCCTTTGCCTTGGCATCAGCCTCCACCTGCGCCTTTGCATCGGCTTCTGCCTGGGCCTTGGCCTCGGCTTCAGCTTTCGCCTTGGCTTCAGCCTCGGCTTTCTGCCGCGCCGCTTCCTCTTCTTGCTTGCGTAATTCCTCGGCGGCCTTGTCGCGCTCGGTCTGCAGCGCCGCGTAGTAACGCACCTCGCGCCGCAGCCGCTGCTTTTCGAGCAGTGCCGCCTGCATCGCCTCGACCCGCTGCTGCTCCTTTTCCAGCGCGCGCTGGGTCAGGAACTGCGCCAGCGGCTCACTGTCGAAGGTCTTCTTGGTGGCGCCAAATGGCCCCTCGATGTTGAAGTTCACGCTCGGTTCGGAGCCCACGAGTGACTCGTCGCCGGGTTTGTAGGTGATGGCGCCCTTGGCGATCACCTTGCTGGCGTTGAGATCCGCCGTGATGTCCGCGGACAAGGTCGCCGTTGGATTTGCAAGGCTGATCGGCGGCGCCCTCAACGTGCCGCCGGCAACCGTGAAGGCAATGTCTGCATCCCCGGCGGGAAAACTGCCGTCGCCGGCAATCTGTGGCGCGAAGCCGGCGGTCTTGGCCACGTCGATATCGCGTCCGATAGTATCGGCCTTGGCGATGAAGACGCCAAAGGCATCCGGGTTGAAGCCGGCAATGGCCATTCCCTTCAGCGCCGCCGTGCCGGAGCCGGAGAGTGCGGCCACCATCGCATCGACCGATTTGCCGCTGGTCGAAAGCGATGTCGAGAAATCACCGTTACCATTGATCCCGGCTTCCGGCAGCGCCGTCGCCAGATCGGCGCCGGCGAGCTTCACCTGGCCAGAAAGAAGGCCGGTGCCGTCATTGTTCTTCAGCTCGAACAGGCCAGTCAGCGTACCACCGAGAAACTTTGCCTTGAGATCGGAAACGCGGATGCCTTCCTGGTCGAGCTTCAACGAGAGCTTTGCGTCATAGGCCGTGGCGAACGGACCGGCGGCAAGCGATGCGGCGGTCAGGTCGAGGTCCGCCGTGAACGGCAGGCTGGATTTCTGGCTGAAAGGCGCCGTCGGCCAGCCGCCATTGGTGCCAAGAAAGGCCTGGTCGCCGAACAGCGACACCGCCATCGGGTCGAGATCCAGTTCGTCCAGCATCAGTGCGCCCGACAGATGCGGCAGCCCGTTCTTCACATCGATGTTCACGTCGCCGGAAACCGCCGCCTCGTTGATGGCGCCGCTGAGACCATTCAGCACGAGCAGGCCGTTGCCATAGTCGGCGTCGGCAGCGAGCGACGTCGGCATGCCCGCGCCCATGCCCGGCAGGCCGATGCCGGTTGTCATCAGCCATGGCTCGATATCGGCGGCTTCAAGGCTGACCTTGCCCTTGGCGCTGGGACCTTGCGCCGGATCGGCGATCGTTCCGTCGAAGCCGACCTTGAAATCATTGCCATGCAGGTTGAAGCTCGTCGCCAGACCGCCGCCCAGCGTACCCTTGGCCTGGATGTCCGTGCTGGCTTCGCCAAGCATGCCGAGCGGCAGCGCCGGCAGGCCGTAGAGCGCCAGCAGCGCGGTAGCGTCGGGATTCTTGGCGTTGAAGGTCAACGTCACCGGTGCATCGGCAAGCGCATTGACCTTCCCCTTGCCGGACAGCGATGCCGAAAAAGCCGAACCACCGGCTTTCCCCTGCCCGCTGACCGCGAGCCCGGTCGTGCCGTCGCCATTGTCGGCGGCACTTGCCACAAGGTCGACGCGCGCGTCTTGGAACAGATCGGGATACCCAGCCGCGCGGGCCGACAGGCCCTTCAACACCGCATTGTCCGGATAATGCTGCGCCGCGACGTCAATCAGCGGCTTCAGGTCGACCGCAACCACGGACGCATCGAGCTTGCCTGTCGTGTTCACGGGAAAATCCTTGATCCGCCCGGTGGCGCTGATCGAGGCGCCGGCAAGTCCGCCGATCGCCAGCTTGTCGATTTCGAGCAGCCCGTCGCGCAGCCTCAGCGCCGTATCAACAGTATCGGCGGTCAGGCCGCCGGCACTGACCGGCCCGGCCTTGATGGAAATCGAGGTCGCGATCGGAAAAGCGGTTGGCGCCCTTGTCGCTGACGAAGATGGAGGCGAAGGCCGCCAGCCCGTCGACATCGAGGTCGCCGCCTTCCAGGCGCATCAGCACGGAGGGCTTGGCGTCGTCGGGCTGGCTGGAATCGATGCGGCCGGAAAACCTGGCCTTGCCGAGGATCAATTCGAGATCGCTGAACGACTGCAGCTTGTCGGTCAGCTCGACCTTGGCCTTGAAGCCGGCGGCGGGCAGCCGGCGGATCGCTTCATCGACATCCTTCGACAGCCATGCGGCGAACCCCGAGGGCTGTGCGACGGCCACAAGCAGCGAACCGGTGAAGCCGAAATGGTCCTGCACGCTGAGCAGCCCATTGGCTTCAAGCGTCGTCCGTCCCGGCAACGTCGCGGCCAGCGACTTCACCGACCAGCCGCCATCGGTCGGCTCGGCGGAAAGCTGCACATTGCGAACGGTCGTATCGCCGGCCACCACCGCCGGCAGCTTCACTTCGAGCGTGCCTGGAATGGTCGGCTTCGGCAGACTGAGCAGGGCTTGTTCGAAGGCCGCGACGCGCTGCGCCAATGTCAGTCCGGCGCCGCCGGCGGCACCCACGGCCTCGTCGAACTGCACCTGCGCGCCGCTCGCTTCGATGGAAAACCTTGGCTTCAGCCCGAGATCGATCGAGGCCTTGCCGTCGGCGGTATAGGGATTGTCCAGCGGCCCTGTTTCGAAGCGGAATTCATCGATGCCGAGCTTCTGGTGGTCGAGCGCGAACTTGCCGTTCAGCCTGAAGCCGGGATCCGGCTTGCCCGTGCTGACCTTGACCGTGTCGCCATCCGTACCGCGCAATTGCCCCGAATTCTTGTCGGCGCCGGAGATCTTGAATTGCCCCGAATAGACAGCTGCACCCCTGACGATGCCGGCATTGCCGTCGGTCTCGATGGTCAGCGGATAGGCATCGGGATCAACCTTGAGCCGGAGCCGTGTCTGACTGGAGCCGTCGGCCTTTCCAGTGGAAGCGGCGATCGTGCTGCGCAAACCGTCCAGCCGCAGCGACCCGTCCATCCGCCACGGTCCGGCCAGCGACTTGGCCGAGATCGTTGAATTGATCTCCGAAATCAGATGGCTGCGCCCGCCGGCGGCATGGCGCAACTCTATCTGGCCTTCCGTCACCGTCAGCTTCTCGATCGATATCTGGTTGAGATCGAAGGGGGAGGATGGACGCATCGCCCAATCGACGGTGCCATCGGCGGCAATGTCGATCGTCGCCTTCGGATGCACCAGCCGCATGTCGAAGATCAGCACTTCGCCGCGCAGGAAGGGCGCGAGTTCGGCATCCATCGAAAAGGTCTCGACGGTCATCGCCGGCTGGCCGCCGGGGCCGCCGGCAACGGCGACATTCGAGAAGGTCACGGACGGAAACGGCAGCAGCCTTGCCGTGGCATCGCCCTGCACCGTCACCTTGCGACCAAGAATGGCGCTCGCCTCGCGCTCGAACTCGGCGCGGTAGCCTGTCCAGTCGATAAAGTACGGCACCACCAGCGCCGCAAGCAGCACCAGCACAAAAAGACCACCGAAGATCACGAACAGGCGAGCGAGCATCAGCTCCAAAACGGTTGATTGAAATTCAGCCGCACTCTATCCGCATCCGCGTGTCGATAAAGAGGCAATATCCCTTCGGGGCCGCCCGCGAGCACAATCTTCGTTCGCTCGGTCGCGGGCGAAAAAACTCAACGCGCGTCGCGCTTTGCCTGCGCCACCTTGGCCGCTTGCCGCTGCCTGCCGAGTTCCATCGGACGAACCAGGTTCTGCGCCCTCTGGTTGGCAATCGCGCGCATGCCCTTATGCGCCGTGCGGGTGTTGAATTCAGGCCCGGCAGGTGCCGTTTTCTGCTTCATGGCCAGCGCGTGGCGCGCATTTTCTACCAGCGAAACGCTGGCCGCCAATTGCCGACGGCGCTCGGCCTCGCCGTTCAGCCTTCGCATGGCCATGGCCAGCACCGCGAGCTTCAACTGCGAACCACCATCGGCTTTCGAAGGCGTGGCGCCCTTTGCCGCGCCCTTGCCGCGTATTTCACGGCGGCGCCGATGTGCCTCGGCCTGAGCCTTGTCGCGCCGCCCCCGCAATAGCTTCACCAGGCCAGCGAGGTCGGCGTCGGACAGTTCCTGCACCGCCGGATGGTGCGATTTCTCCACCAGCGCATGTTCGTCCGCGCTCAGCGCCCGAGCCTCGTCCTTGCGTGAAATCGCCATGACACCATTCCTCCACTGACACGCCTGCACAATTCAGGCTATTCCGCACCGAAAGTCTCGGCCCGAATGGCGGCGCGGTCAAGACGAGCCCTTTCGCTATTGTCACGGTGTGAAGGCTGTATGCCCTGCCAATCAGCCTGCGGATCGACCGCGCAGATATGCACGGACCAGCCCGATGAGTTCCGCTCTCAATGCCGGCGATTCGAGTTCGCCATATCGTGCCGCCGCATGGACAACCCCTTCGACGGCGGCGGACAGCACGCGCCCCGCAACGGCATCGCGCTCGGGGTCGGCCTGGCCCGAAGCCCGCGGAATGATGGATTGATAGCGGCGCTGATATTCCACTTCGAATGTGTCCGAGCGCCCAGCAAGCGGCACTTCGTCGAGCAGGACGCGATGCAACCGCTGATCGACCTTGTGGGCCGCGGCGACGCCATCGATCAGCTTCGCCACGCGTTGCTCGAGCGTGGTCGCTACGTCGCGTTCATCCGCAATGTGGACTTGCCCCGAAAAAGTGGAGAGTTTCCTTCTGATGAAAGGCGACCTCGATGACGAAACAGAGACAGTTTACGGATGCGTTCAAGGCGGAGGCGGTTGGCCTTGTGCGAACGAGCGGTCGGACGAAGCGGCAGATCGCGGAGGATCTTGGTGTTGGTTTCTCGACGCTGACGCGATGGATGGGTCGGCAGCTGGATCGTGAGATGGGCGATCCTGGGCGTCCGCCTGATGCTGATGTCGCCGCTGAATTGAAACGGCTGCGGCGGGAGAATGAAATCCTTCGGCAGGAGCGGGATATCTTGAAACGGGCGACGGCTTTTTTCGTCAAGGAGGGAAGTCGGTGAGGTTCGCGCTCATCGACCAGGCGAAGAAGGATTTCCCTGTGGACCGTTTGTGCGCGACGCTGGGTGTCAGCCCGAGCGGCTACTTTGCCTGGGGGCGCCGGCCGGCGTGCCGCCGGCAGCGCGACGACATGATAATGCTGGCGCATGTGCGATCGTCGTTCGCGCTGTCGAACGGAACCTATGGTAGCCCGCGCATGACGCGGGAACTGCAAGACAATGGCTTTGCCATTGGCCGGCGACGAACGGCGCGTCTGATGCGGGAGAATGGCCTCCAGGCAAGACAGAAGCGGCGGTTCAAGCGCACGACGGACAGCGAACACGCCTTTCCGGTTGCCCCCAATGTCATCGACCAGGATTTTGCCGCCACTGGTCCCAACCAGAAATGGGGTGCCGACATCTCCTACATCTGGACGCGGGAGGGCTGGTTGTACCTTGCTGTCGTCATCGATCTGTTTGCCCGCAAGGTCGTTGGCTGGGCTGCTGGCAACCGGCTACACCGCAGCCTGGCTCTGGCAGCGCTCAACAAGGCGTTCGTCATGCGGCAGCCGGAACCCGGCCTCATTCACCACTCCGACCGCGGCAGCCAATATTGTTCTATCGACTACCAAGCCGAATTGCGTGCCGCCGGCGTCATCATCTCAATGTCAGGCAAGGGCAATTGCTTTGATAACGCCATGGTCGAAACATTCTTCAAGACGCTGAAAACTGAACTGATCTGGCGCACCTCTTTCCTTACCCGCGCCGATGCCCAAGCCGCCATTGCCCGATATATCGACGGCTTCTACAATCCCATCCGGCGGCATTCCGCGCTCGACTACATCAGCCCGATGCAGTTCGAGCGAAACGCCGCCGAATGAGCAACCCGCTCTCCACTTTACCGAAGCAAGTCCAATGGATATCGCCGCGAGCACTGCATCGAGATGGCGTTTGCGGATCTCCTCCGCCAGCGCCAGCTTGTTGGGGAAATACTGATAGATCGAGCCAACGCTGACGCCGGCGGCCGAAGCCGTCTCGTTGGTGGTGAAACGCGCCCAGCCGCGCTGGGCCAGAACGCGAGCCGCAGCCTCGACAATGACATCGACGGTCGCGCGAGAACGCTGTTGCCGTGGCGCTTTGCGCACGCTTCCATGCTGTGGGGGAACGCGAGTAGCCATGATCCGGCTTCTTCACCAAAATGCGCATGTCAGCTCACCTCTATCGAGCCAGTCGCGCCATGCAAGTGAATGAGAGGCCCTTATGAGCAGCAAGACACTGCTTCTATCCCTGTTCCGCTACAAATCCTGGGCTGATGATGAACTCCTCGCCCTGATGGCCGGGATCGAGAACGACATCGCCGAGGACCAGCTTGGCGCGATCCTTGAAACCATCAATCACGCACATGTCGTCGACAGGATCTTTGCGTCGAACATCCAGAAGCAGAAACACTTCTATCGGGACACCGGCACGAGCAACACACCGACGCTCGCCGAGCTGTCAGCGGCAATCACCGAAACGGACCGGTGGTACCTCCGATATGTCGAACAGGTGGAACCGGAAGAACTGGCGGAGACGATCCTCTTCACCTTCACGAGTGGCGCCCCCGGGCAAATGTCGCGCGAGGAGATGCTGGCGCACGTCATCACCCACGGCGGCTATCATCGTGGCGAAGTCGGCCGCATCGTGACCCAACTGTCCAAATCTTCCTCCCCCGACACGTTCACCGGCTATCTCCACCAGGCCGAGCCTACGCGCCGCGCGCCACTCCAATCGGAGATTTTCAGGACATGAAGATGCCGGCTCCCGCCAGCGTCTTCATTGCTATGGCCAGGTGATCCCTACCCGGCGCCCGGTAATATCTTGCCCGGGTTCATGATGTTCAGCGGATCCAGCGCCTGCTTGATGGTGCGCATGACGTCGACGCCGTGGCCGAGTTCATGGCGCAGGAAGCCGACCTTGCCCTGGCCGATGCCGTGCTCGCCGGTGCAGGTTCCCTCCATGGCGATGGCCCGCATGTTGAGCCGCGCCACGAATTTTTCCGACAGTGCGATCTCCTTGGGATCATCGACGTCCATCAGCACCAGCACGTGGAAATTGCCGTCGCCGGCATGGCCGACGATCGGCGCGATCAGCCCCATCTCGGCGATATCGGCCTCGGTTTCCATGACGCATTCGGCAAAGCGCGAGATCGGCACGCAGACATCGGTCGAAAGCCCCTTGGCGCCTGGCCGCAGTGTCAGCGACGACCAGTAGGCGTCGTGTCTTGCTTTCCACAGCTTCGTCCGTTCCTCGGCGATGCTGGTCCACAGGAATGGCCCGCCGCCGTTCTCTTCCGCGATCATGCCGAAGGTCTCGGCCTGCTCGGCAACACCCGCATCGCTGCCGTGGAACTCGACGAACAGGCATGGGCTTTCCGGATAGTCGAGCTTCGAATAGTTCTTCATCGCCCGCATCTGCAGCCCGTTGACCAGTTCAATGCGCGCCACCGGAATGCCCATCTGGATCGTCGCGATCACCGCGTTGCAGGCCGCCTCGACGCTCGGAAACGGGCAGACGCCACCGGAAATCGCTTGCGGAATACCCTGCAGCTTCAAGGTCAGCGCGGTGATGATGCCAAGCGTGCCTTCCGAGCCGATCAGGAGCCGCGTCAGGTCATATCCGGCCGAACTCTTCTTTGCGCGCTTGCCTGTCGTCACCGTCTCGCCATCGGCCATGACCGCCGTCAGCGAAAGCACATTCTCGCGCATCGTACCGTAGCGCACGGCGTTGGTGCCGGACGCTCGCGTCGCCGCCATACCGCCGAGCGAGGCATTGGCGCCCGGGTCGATCGGGAAGAACAGGCCGGTGTCACGCAGATGCCGGTTGAGGTCCTCGCGCGTCACACCGGGCTCGACGGTGCAGTCGAGGTCCTGCGGATTGACCGAGAGGATGCGGTTCATGCGCGATGTGTCGACCGAGATGCCGCCGCCCGGCGCATTGGTGTGGCCTTCTAGCGAGGAGCCGACACCGAAAGCAATCACCGGCACGCGGTGCGCGGCACAGGCGCGCACGATCTCCTGCACTTCGGCCGTAGACTCCGGAAAGGCGACGCCGTCCGGCGCCTGCGTCGGGATATAGGTGGTGGTGTGCGCATGCTGCGAACGGATCGCCTGGCCGGTCTGGAAGCGCTCGCCGAACCGCTGCTTGAGGATGCCGAGCACCGCGGCTATCCCCTCCTCGTTGCGTTCGACCGGATTGAGGTCGCTCAGAGCCATGAATTCCTCCGCGAATGGACTAGCGTCCATGCTTGCCATGCAGCTATGCGAATGGGCCAGCGCCCACGCTTGTTATGCATGCATGGATGCGTAGTCTGCCCTGCCACGCTCTGTCCAGCGCCACGATAAGGAACTGCCTGCATGAACATCCCCACCCCCTTCGTCTCCAAGGCCATGGACATCGAGAAGGACTGGATCGACTATAACGGCCATCTCAACATGGCCTACTACAACGTCATCTTCGACCGTGGCACGGACGAGGCTTTCGAAATGATGGGCATTGGACTGGACTATGTAAAACAGCGGCGGCTGACCATCTACACGGCGGAAATCCATGTCTGCTACGTCCAGGAACTGCATCTCGACCACAAGGTCACCGTTTCCATGCAGGTCCTCGACCACGACGAAAAGCGCTTGAGAACCTATCAGGAAATCCGCCACGTGGATGGCTGGCTGGCCGCCACGTCCGAAACACTGTCGCTGCATGTCGACATGTCTGGCCCGAAGGTAGCGCCCTTCCCGGCCGACGTTCTGGCCAGCATCGAGGCGGTGCGCGCGGCCCATTCCGCGCTGCCGACGCCGGAGCGCGCCGGCCGATCGATCGGTATCCGCCGCAAGACCGCTTGAAGCGGCCGCCTGCCCACGTTAACCTTACCAAGGTTTTAACGGGAACAAGCCAATTGAGCCGTTGAACGACTCAGCGGAGCGGCCGAAAACGCTCCGCATGAGTTGGGATATGGGCGGCGGGGCAGAAGCCGGTTCGAGGGACGTGCATGAAAACCGACATCAAGGTCGAGGTGGACAGGCTGGCCGCCGATCCACGCATCACCGACTATGATTTCTGGCGCTCGCTCAAGAACGTCAACAATGAAATCTTCCACATCGCCAACAACAACGAGCCGATCCCCTTCGACATGATCCGCTGGCGCGCCATCCTGAAGCGGGCGCGCATGAAGCGTGGACATATTTGACGCTGGCAATCGGCCTGCGGCCGATGCAGCCAATTTCTTGAAAGTCCGCACAAGCAAGCGTACGGAATGGCCTCGTTCAAGCCGGGCGCTTGAGTGCCCCCAACGGCGAGCGCGCCACCACCGGTGACGACTGGATGATCGCCGTGTTGGTCATCGCGTAAGGGATGATCCGGTCGATCACCCGTTCGAGTTCGGCCACCGAGCCGACATGCGCCAGCGCGATGAAACAGTCCTCACCCGTCACCCGGTCGCATTGCGCGATTTCCGGCAGCTCGCGGATGATCTCGGCCACGACAGCCAGTTGCCCCGGCACTGGCCGGATGCGCAGCCATGCCGACAGCGTCATGCCGAGAGCGGCCGGGTTGATCCGCACCGTATAGGCCTCGATCACCTCGTTCTCCTGCAGCCGCTTGATGCGTTCGGCCACGCTTGGCGCCGACAGGCCGACCGCGCGCGCCAACTCAGCGGTGCTGGTGCGTGCATCTTTTTCCAGCAGGCGCAGGATTTTCAGATCCGCCGCATCGAGTTCGGCATTTTCGCTTCGAAGGCGTTTCAATGAAAAATCCTTGCATCCGGAAAGACGTGTTCGATTTCCGCCGATCATCATCCATATGAATCGCGGATATCGCCTGCGATACTGATCGCATGGATGACCGAACGCAAGCACCAGCCGCAAGCCCTGCCCTCGCCGCATCAGGCTTCACGGGCCTGGCAGCCTCGCTACCGCCGGATGCGTGGTTTGGCGTCAGCGCCATCTTTCACTATCTCGGGCCGGCGTTCGCGGTCCTGCTTTTCCCGCATGTCGGCGTGCTCGGTATGGCGTGGCTGCGCATTGCCACCGCCGCCCTGATCTTCGCACCGCTGACCCGCCCCCGGAGAACTCTCGCGAACGCCGACCGCTCGACGCGGGTTTTGCTCCTGGCCTTCGGCGCCTGTCTGGCCGTGATGAACTGCTCGTTCTATCTGGCGCTCGACCGCTTGCCGATCTCGCTGGTCGCGGCGATCGAATTCGTCGGCACCATCGGCATCGCACTGATCGGGCTGGGAAGCCCGCGAAATCTCGCGGCACTCGCTGTCGCCGTCACCGGTACCTTGCTTTTGATCGATGTGAAGTGGTCGAGCGATCCCATCGGCCTGTTCTGGGCCTTTCTCAACGGCGCGCTGTTCATCGGCTACATTGTGCTCGGCCACCGTGTCGCCCGCTCGGGCGCGGGCAACGGCATCGCTGGCCTTGGCGCGGCCATGGCCGTCGCCTTCCTCGTCGTGGTGCCGATCGGCTTGACCGACGCGCTGCCCGCTTTTTTCTCACCGCCCCTGCTACTCGCGGCAATCGGTGTTGGCATCTGCTCTTCGGTCATTCCTTACATCTGCGATCAGCTCGCCATGTCACGTCTGCCGCGCGCCAGTTTCGCGCTTATGCTGTCGCTGCTGCCGGTCACCGCGACGCTGATCGGTATCCTCGTGCTACATCAGATCCCGAGTTTGACCGATATTGTTGGCATCGCGCTGGTGGTCGCCGGCGTCGCCTTTCACAGGCCTGCCTCCACGGAAATCAAGCAGTAAACACAAACCTTTTCAGTTGCTTACACAAATCCGGTTGCGGTTCCCTGATTCGACCCAGCTGCGACAAGATGGCTCAAGATTGAACCATCTCGCCGCCGAGCCGTTGCTTTTCACGAAAACGGCTTGGAGTGAAAGAATGGACTGGAAACAGACCAGGGAACCGGCCGACGCATGGCACATGACGGACGATTTGCATGCCGAACACGGCAAGGGCGATCCGTTCGCAGCGGCTATACGCGCCACTCGCATGTCGATGATCATCACCGATCCGCGACGCCCAGACAACCCGATCGTCTTTGTCAACGACGCCTTCCTGCGTCTCACTGGCTATGAACGGCAGGAGGTGATGGGCCGCAACTGCCGCTTCCTGCAGGGTCCCAAAACCGACAAATCGATGATCGACAAGGTGCGGGATGCGATCGCCGGCGAAACCGATGTCAGCGTCGACCTGTTGAACTACCGCAAGGACGGCTCGACCTTCTGGAACGCGCTCTACATCAGCCCTGTCTCCAATGATCGCGGCGAACTGCAGTTCTACTTCGCCTCGCAGCTCGATGTCACCGACCGCAAGCGGTCGGAGCACCGCATCACCGCCGACAAGGACCGCTTCGAGAAGGCGGTCAAGGAGCGCACGCAGGAACTCGAAGCAGCGCTCGATGCGCAGACAACTCTGCTTCACGAGGTCGACCACCGCGTGAAGAACAATCTGCAGATGATCTCGTCGCTGATCGTCATGCAGAGCCGAACGATCAAGGATGACGGCATTCGTCAATCGATGACCACGATGCTGGAGCGCATCGAAGCCTTGAGCACGGTGCATCGGCGGCTCTACCAATCGAAGGACGTCAGCAGGTTCGATGTCTCGGATTTCGCCCGCGACCTCATATCGGACCTTCTCACCGCCTCGGGACGCACGGAGATCAAGTCGAAGCTTGAACTGGAACCCGTCGTTATTCCGGCGGAAAAGGCGACACCCGTGGCGTTGATGGTCAACGAACTGGTCACCAACGCGCTGAAACATGCCTTCAAGCAAAAGCCGGATGGAACCACCGCCGGCAGCATCGGCATCAAGATGAGCCAGCCCGATGGCCATTTCAATATCGAGGTGTCCGATGACGGTGTCGGCATGGCCGAGGCAAACGGCGATGCCTCCTTCGGCATGCGGCTGATCAAGTCGCTTGCCCGGCAATTGCGCGCCGACATTGAGTGGCAGGACGCGGGGCCCGGCACCAAGGTTGTCATCTCGATGCCGAACGAACCGCAGCACAAGGGGAACATGTCATGATTGAACCGCTGAAGGTCCTGATCGTCGAGGACGAGGCGTTGCTGGCAATGGAATTGGAAAGCCTTGTCGAGGAGGCCGGCCACAGCGTCGTCGGCTGGGCGACGTCATCGGCGGAAGCCCGCGGCATGATCGACTCCACCGATGCGGATATCGCCTTTGTCGACATCCATCTGACCGACGGCCCGACCGGCGTCGATGTGGCTGAATATATCGGCGAAGGACAACACTCGATGGTCGTGTTCATGACCGCCAATCCTAAGCGCATTCCCGAGCACTTCGCCGGCGCGATCGGCGTCATCGCCAAGCCCTACACGATGAACGGACTGGCGTCGGCGCTGCGCTACCTTCAGGAGGGCGTGCGCCGTCCGCCGCCGGTATCCGTCCGGCCGGCGGGCTTCACCCTGTCGCCGGCATTCGAGGTCGACTGGGCTCCGGCAGTCGCCTGAACCGTCACGCCAGCTTCTGCTTGAGGAAGGCGACGGTCCGGCCCCAGGCAAGGTCCGCCGCCGCCTTGTCGAAGCGCGCCGCCGATGTGTCGTTGTTGAAGGCATGATTGGCGCCTTCGTAAACATAGACAGCATATTCGACATGTGCCGCGTCGAGTTCCTTCTTGAAGGCATCGATGCCGGCATTGGTGCGCGTGTCCAGACCGGCGTAATGCAACAGCAACGCCGCCTTGATCTTCGGCACATCCTCGGCCTTCGGCTGCATGCCGTAATAGGCGACGGCGGCAGCAAGATCGGGCGCGTTGACGGCGAGCATGTTGACCGTGCCGCCGCCCCAGCAGAAGCCGACGGCCCCAACCTTGCCATTGCCATCCTTGTCGCCTTTCAGGTAGGCGACCGTTGCCACGGCATTGGCGGCCACCTGTGCCGGGTCAAGCGTCGAAAACAGGTCGCGCACCTTGTCCTCGTCATCTGGAGTGCCGCCAAGCGGCGACATGAAGTCGGGCGCCAGCGCCACGAAACCTTCAAGCGCCACGCGCCGCGCCACGTCGCGTATATGCGGGTTGAGCCCCCTGTTCTCATGCACCACGATGACCGTGCCGAGCGTGCCGGTCTGATCCGCCGGCCTGACCAGATAGCCCTTCATGTCGCCGCCGCTGCCTGGATAGGTGATGTCCTCGCCTTTCAGGCGCGGATCGCCATCGGCGACGATTGCCGCCTGTGCCGAATTCGCCGCCAGCAGCGGTGCGATCGCGGCGGCCGCCACGCCAGATCCCGCAAGCCTGGTCAGATGGTCCATGAAGCGGCGACGGTCGAGCGTCAGATGCGTGTACTCGTCATAGGCGTCGATCATCGCTTGGGTGATGGCGGGCCTTGCGGGCGTGGTGGCGTCGGATTGTGTCATGGCGCACTCCTCGGTTCTGAAAATGCCGTCGATGTCAGCAAGATAGGAGCGAGGTTGACATAGTCCAGCGACGACCGGGTTGCGCCGTGGACAGTCGCCGGGCCCTCGCCGTGAGGTGATTGCGCCCGCGCCGTCATCACATTTTGGTCATCGGTGAAAAATCTCGATGGTACTGCCCCAATATATAGGGAGACTACCTCGGTTGGCTGTGCCCACTTCTGGCGCAATCACCACCTGACCAGAAGGAGCAATACAGATGACTTTCCCGATCTTCGCCAGCGCATTCGTGCTCGCCGCCGCCGCCCTTCTGGCATTGCGCTCGGCGATTGCCAACGCGGGCCGGCAATCCATGGTCAAGGTTCGCGCCAATCAGCGCCCCGTAAACACGAAAACCCAAGGTTGAGGTGAAGTCATGAACGTCCAGGACATTGTGAACACCGTCTCGCAAAAAGCCGGCCTCGACCAGGCAACCACCGAAAAGGTGGTCGGCACCATTTTCTCGGTGATGGAGCATGAGGCGGATGGCACGACCATTTCCAGCTTCTTCGCCAAGATTCCGGGCGCCGATGACCTCGCTCACCAATATGACGTCATGGCCGCGGCGCCTGCCAGCGGTGGCGGGTTCCTGTCGTCGCTGCAGGGCGCGCTCGGTGGTGTTCTCGGTGAAAAGGCCGGCGCATTGGTCAATGGCCTCGCCGCGCTCAAGGGGGCAGGCATCGACATGGCGCAGATCCAGCAGGCGGGCACAGTGCTGATCCAGCAAGCCGAGGCTGCCGCCGGCCCGGGCCTGACCAACCAGGTGCTTGGCTCGGTGCCGAGCCTCAAGAGCCAGCTCGGTCTCGGCTAGGTCGACACAGTCCTAGCCGGCTAAGGGTTTGCGCTGCGGCGCCAGCATTTGACCGAATGCGCCGACACCGCCGGTCGCGCCCGCCAAGCGCGGACCCACGCCAAGATGGCAGTCCGGGTTTGGGTCCCAGGCCTTGTCGCACCCGGCTGCCGCAAGGCCTTAACGGCCATATCCAGCACTTTACCAGAACAAAACGTAGACACTTCTGGCCTTTCGCCGCCGAATCACTACATTCGGGGGCGATGTCCGGCTTTTCGGAAGACATGCCCTTTTTTGACGAACCGAATGCGCGCCCCTCGGCCCCTTCGGGCATAGCCGCGCGCGCCATGGCGGCCCGCGGCGGCCACAACAATACGCCCGACTATCTCAAGGGCCTGAACCCCGAGCAGCGGCTGGCGGTGGAAACCACCGAAGGCCCGGTTCTGGTGCTGGCCGGAGCCGGCACCGGCAAGACCCGCGTGCTGACCACCCGCATTGCCCACATCCTCGCCACAGGCAAGGCCTTCCCTTCGCAGATTCTCGCCGTCACCTTCACCAACAAGGCCGCGCGCGAGATGAAAAACCGCGTCGGCCTGCTGGTTGGCGAAGCAGTGGAAGGCATGCCGTGGCTCGGCACTTTCCACTCGATCGGTGTGAAACTGCTTCGCAGGCACGCAGAGCTTGCCGGCCTACGGTCGGATTTCACCATTCTCGACACCGATGACGTCGTGCGTCTGATCAAGCAGCTCATCCAGGCCGAAGGTCTCGACGACAAGCGCTGGCCGGCCAAGCAGTTCGCCCAGATGATCGACGGCTGGAAGAACAAGGGCCTCGGCCCCGCCGAAATCGCCGAGGGCGACGCGCGCGCCTTTGCCAACGGCAAGGGCCGCGAACTCTACAAGGCCTACCAGGACCGGCTGAAGACGCTGAACGCCTGCGACTTCGGCGATCTTTTGTGCCATCCGATCCGCATCTTCCGCGCCAATCCGGATGTGCTGAAGGAATATCACAAGCGCTTCAAATACATACTCGTCGACGAGTATCAGGACACCAACACCGCCCAGTACATGTGGCTGCGCCTCCTGGCGCAACGGCCAGAAGCAAGCCGCACATCAACCTCGACAAATCTGCGAACGGCCGAAGGCCGCAAGCCCGACCGGGCGTCGGCCGGCCAAGCCGCCCACGCGGAGGCCAGCGAGCAAAGCGAGCGCGCGGCCGCGAGCGATAACAAAGTCAACATCTGCTGCGTCGGTGACGACGACCAGTCGATCTATGGCTGGCGCGGCGCCGAGGTCGACAACATCCTGCGCTTCGACAAGGATTTCCCGGGCGCCACCATCATCCGGCTGGAGCGCAACTACCGCTCGACCGCGCACATACTGGGCGCGGCCTCACATCTGATCGCCCACAATGAAGGCCGCTTCGGCAAGACGCTGTTCACCGACCGCGACGAGCCGGAAGACGGCAAGGTGCATGTCCATGCCGGCTGGGATTCCGAGGAGGAAGCCCGCGCTGTCGGCGAGACAATCGAGAATTACCAGCGGCAGAAGCACAATCTCAACGACATGGCGATCCTGGTCCGCGCCTCCTTCCAGATGCGCGAATTCGAAGACCGTTTCGTCACGCTCGGCCTCAACTACCGCGTCATCGGCGGCCCACGCTTCTACGAGCGCCTGGAAATCCGCGACGCCATGGCCTTTTTCCGTGTCGTCGCCCAAGGCGCCGATGATCTCGCCTTCGAGCGTATCGTCAATGTGCCCAAGCGCGGGTTGGGCGAGGCCACGATCCGCCAGATCCACGATACGGCGCGGGCGCTCCGCATTCCCATGCTGGAGGCAGCGGCAAAACTCGCCGAGAGCGACGAGTTGAAGCCGAAACCGCGCGCTGCACTGCGCGAAGTCTCCGCCAATTTCGAGCGCTGGCAGAAGGCGCTGGAAAACACGCCGCACACCGAACTCGCCGAGACCATTCTAGAAGAGAGCGGCTACACCGACATGTGGAAGAACGACCGTTCGGTCGAAGCGCCGGGACGGCTGGAAAACCTGAAGGAGCTGATCCGCTCCATGGAGGAGTACGAGTCGCTGCGCTCCTTCCTCGAGCATGTCGCACTGGTCATGGACTCCGAGCAGAATGCCGAGCTCGACGCCGTCAACATCATGACGCTGCATTCGGCCAAGGGCCTCGAATTCGAGACCGTTTTTCTCCCCGGCTGGGAGGAAGGCCTGTTCCCGCATCAGCGTGCGCTGGATGAGGGCGGCCGCTCCGGGCTGGAGGAAGAGCGGCGGCTGGCCTATGTCGGCCTGACCCGCGCCAAGAAGAACCTGCATTTGTGGTTCGTCTCCAACCGCCGCATCCACGGCCTGTGGCAGTCGACCATCCCGTCGCGTTTCCTCGACGAACTGCCGGAAGCCCATGTCGAGGTGGCCGAAAGCGGCAATTCATATGGCGGCTACGGCAACTCCCATGGCGGTGGCTCCTTCGCGCCGGGACGCGGCGGCCAGGGTGCCGGCCAAGGGGCAGGACGGCAGAACCCCTACGGCGCCTCGCGCTTCGACAATGTCGGCACGGAGAAATCCGGCTCCTTCTCCAACACCTACGCGACGCCGGGCTGGCAGCGCGCTCAAGCGAACCGCACCGAAGCGACCGACCGCAACTGGGGCTCGCGCTCCGGGCACCAGGTCGAGCGTATCGGCTATGGCGAGACCGATTCAGGCTATGGCGCCGGGCGAACATCGGTCAAAGGCCGCACCATCGACGGCGAGCTGGTCGCCAAATCCGTCGCCGACAAGCCGTCCGCCTTCAGCGTCGGTGACCGCGTGTTCCACCAGAAATTCGGCAACGGCAACATATCAGCCATCGACGGCAACAAGCTGACCATCGACTTCGACAAGGCTGGCCAGAAACGTGTGCTGGACGGGTTTGTCGCGGCGGCGTGATCCGAGCGGTGACGGTACGGTCCGACCTCGAAACCAATTCTCGCAAGCAGCTCACGCCTTGCCCCGCCAAAACGCCGCGCGGTAATGTCCGGCTCCTTCACGTATGGCGGCGTGATCAGCAGAGAGGGTCGGCGATCCATGTCCCGAAGGTTACGCTTGCCCAGCATTGGCAACTCCACCCTGCTGACTGTCTCGCTTGTGCTGCTGGCGGCGGTGATCTTTCTTGCCGACACCGTCACCAATCTGGAGATCGCCGTCGCGGTCTTCTATGTCGCCATCGTGCTGATCTCGGTCCGCTACCTCGACCGAAGCCGGGTGGTGATGGTGGCGTCGGGTTGCATGGCGCTGACCGTGCTGAGCTTCTTCCTGACGCGGTCCGGGTCCCTGTCGGCGGGCGTGGTCAACTGCGCCATCAGCCTGGCGGCGATCGGTGTCACCGCCTATCTCGCGCTGCGGACCGCAGCGGCCGAGGCAACGGCGCGCGAAGCGCAAACACAGCTCGCCCATATCACCCGCGTGACGGTGCTGGGCGAATTGACGGCGTCCATCGCCCACGAACTCAACCAGCCGCTGGCCGCGATCGTCATCAACGGCAATGCCGCACTGCGCTGGCTGGCAGGCCAGCCCGCCAATCTCGACGAGGCCGGGAAAGCCGCCGAACGCATCGTCAGGGACGCCAACCGCGCCAGTGCTCTGATCGCGCGGCTCAGGGCGTTGACCAAACGCGCGGCCGCGAAATCCATCTGGCTGGATGTCAACCAGACGGTCAATGACACACTGACCCTCGTGCAAAGCGAAACCATCAGGAACCATGTTTCGCTGCGCACGGAGCTTGCGAGTGATCTGCCGCAAGTCGAGGTCGATCCCATCCAGATTCAGCAGGTCATCCTCAACCTGATCGTCAACGCGCTGGAGGCTGTGAGCGGTTCCGATGCGCGGGCCCGGGAAGTGGTTATCGTCACCGGCCTCGGCAAATCCAATGAAGTCATCGTCACCGTCAGCGACTCAGGCAGGGGATTGAACGGTGTCCAGTTGGATCAGATCTTCGATGCCTTCCACACAACCAAACCGGATGGCCTGGGCATGGGGCTGGCGATCAGCCGCTCCATCGTCGAGAGCCATGGCGGACGAATATGGGCGAGCCCTGGCGTGCCGCGCGGCGCGACATTCTCCTTCTCGTTACCCGCGGGCAAAAAGGGCAATGTGATGATATCAAGCCCGCGCAAACCAAACCGGTGATGAGATGACCGAGCCCAGACAGATCGTTTTCGTTGTCGACGATGACCCGGCAATCCGCGAGGCGCTCGACAGCCTTTTGCGATCGGTTGGCCTGGACGTGCGCTGCTTCGGCTCCGTCAAGGAATTCATCGGCGCTCCCAGACCGGACGTCCCATCCTGCCTGGTGCTGGATGTCCGCTTGCCGGGCAAGAGCGGCATGGATTTCCACAAGGAACTCGTCCAGTCCGACGCCGCCCTCCCCGTGATCATGATGACCGGCCATGGCGATATCCCGATGTCGGTGCAGGCTATGAAGACCGGCGCCGTCGATTTCCTGGCAAAGCCGTTCCGCGAGCAGGATCTGCTGGATGCCATCGAAACGGCGCTGGAGAAAGACCGCCTGATGCGCAAGCAGACGGCCGAGTTGACAATCCTGCGCGACCGCTTGGCGACGCTCAATGAGGGCGAACGCAATGTCGTGGCCCGGGTGGTGAAGGGGCTCTTGAACAAGCAGATCGCCGGCGAGCTCGGCGTGAGCGAAATAACGGTCAAGGTCCGGCGTGCCCAGGCGATGCGCAAGATGCAGGCAAGTTCACTCGCCGAACTGATCAGGGTGGCGGCCCAACTGGGACTTTAGGACGCCTCGCCGATTCCAGTTTTCAGGCCGATGCGACAGTAAGATTTGCCGGCGTAACATCCGGCGAATCCGGCGTATGCTTAGGCTCAGCGGGCATATACTTAAGATTCCGGCACCCGTATTGACACCGGCGGAATGACAGGCGTAAGGCGGCGAGGCTTCGGCTGATCGAAGCGTCAACACAGATCGAACAGGTTATGGACAGCTACTCTAGTCGCTGTCCGGATACGGCCCCAGGCACGGTCCGGACATTGGCCCCGTCAACAATTATCGTCTCCGGCACGTGGCGCCGGTCGAGCCTGGGCAGGGCATAACCGATCTGCCGGCTCGCCTCGCCGTCCGTGCAGGACCGCAAGAGGTGAGCTATGAACACCAACGTCATTCCCTTCCGCGCGCGCCCAGTCACGCGCTCCGCTTCGACTGCACGGCCGTCCGTTGGAACAACGCGTGGCCTGGCTGGCAAAGCCGGCTTCACCATGCCGCCGACCCGGCTCGTCTGCGTCTGGCGTCGCGGGTCGGTGAGCGGCCGGCTGGAATGCCGCTGGACGCAGGACCAGAGGCCTCTTTCCGAAGAGGGCGTCAGTCGTGGAATTGCATTCCATAGGCTCACGGCCTGACGGTTTCGGTGGCGCGGAACTTAGCCCCGCGCTGACCATTGAAGCCCTGCGCCGGCCGCGACCACCCCCAGGTCACGGTCGCCCGCACACCCGGCATCATTGCGGAACTCGTCTGCTGGCCTCGCGCCAGCAGCGGCTTCCGACATCACACCAACATACAGATAATCCATTGTCCGGATTTTGGGGCTCATCATGATCTTCCAGCCACACAACAGCTCCTCGCGCAGCGACGCCGCGGCACTCGCCCGCCGGCGCATCGCGCCGAATGTCTATGACCTCATCGCATTCGCGATCCTGGCCGCATTGATCGTGCTGCTGGCGCGTGGCGCGGCCGACATGCGCGCTCCCAGCGAGCTGCTCTCGACCTCGCCGGTGACGCTCGAGATCGCCAACCTGCCGGAATACGCGCTGCGCACCACGCTGCGCATGTTCGCCGCCATCATCGTCTCGCTCATCTTCACCTTCACGGTGGCGACGCTGGCGGCCAAGAGCCGTCGCGCCGAAATGGTCATCATCCCCGCGCTCGACATCCTCCAGTCGGTGCCGGTTCTGGGCTTTCTGACGTTCACGGTGACGTTCTTCCTGGGCCTGTTTCCCGGTAGCCAGCTCGGCGCCGAATGCGCGTCGATCTTCGCGATCTTCACCGCCCAGGCCTGGAACATGGCGTTCTCGTTCTACCAGTCGCTGCGCACCGTGCCGCACGACCTCGATGAAGTCAGCCGCGGCTTCGGCCTGTCGGCCTGGCAGCGGTTCTGGCGACTCGAGGCGCCGTTCGCGGCCCCCGGCCTGATCTGGAACACGATGATGTCGATGTCCGGCGGCTGGTTCTTCGTCGTCGCCTCCGAAGCCATCACCGTCGGCAACACCACGGTGCAACTGCCCGGCATCGGCTCGTGGCTGGCGCTGGCCATCGACAAGCAGGATTTCAAGGCCGTGGCCTGGGCCGTGCTGGCCATGGCCATCCTCATCCTGCTCTATGACCAGCTGCTGTTCCGCCCGGTCGTTGCCTGGGCCGACAAGTTCCGTTTCGAACAGACCGCCAGCCAGGAAAAGCCCCGCTCCTGGGTCTACGACATCCTGCGCCGCGCCCATCTGGTCAGGACCGTCACCCTTCCGTTTTCCTGGGTTTGGCGGCGCGCCATGCTGCTTCGTCTTGGCAAGCGTCAAACGCCCCGGCTTACGGTCACCAACGAGCGGATTTCACGCATAATAGACTATGTATGGCTCGCCCTGGTGATCGTCGTCGCGATCTGGGGCGCCGTCGAGGTTGTCTTCTACATCAGCGAAACGCTTGGCTGGAACGATGTCGTCGAGGCCTTCAGCGGCGGTCTCGTCACTCTGCTGCGGGTCATCATCCTGATCGCGGTCGCCAGCGTGATCTGGGTGCCTATCGGCGTGTGGATCGGCTTGCGGCCGGCGGTCGCCGAGCGCGTCCAGCCGCTGGCGCAGTTCCTCGCCGCGTTCCCGGCCAACGTGCTGTTTCCTTTCGCCGTCATCGCGATCGTCGCCACCGGCGCCAATCCCACCATCTGGCTGTCGCCACTGATGGTGCTGGGCACGCAGTGGTACATCCTGTTCAACGTGATCGCAGGGGCCAGCGCCTTTCCATCGGACCTCAAGGAGGCCGCCGCCGTCTTCAAGATACGGTCCTGGTCGTGGTGGAAGAACGTCATGCTGCCGGGGATTTTTCCCTACTACATCACCGGCGCGCTGACCGCCTCGGGCGGCTCGTGGAATGCCTCGATCGTTGCCGAGGTGGCAAGCTGGGGCAACACCAAGCTGGAGGCCTTTGGCCTCGGCTCATACATCGCCAAGGCGACGGATGCCGGGGATTTCCCACGCGTCGTCCTCGGCATCGCCGTCATGTCACTGATGGTGACGCTCTTCAACCGCGTCCTCTGGCGCCCCCTCTATGTCTTCGCCGAACGCCGCATGCGGCTCGACTGACCCGATATTTCAGGAGACTGATCATGAACGAAGCCATCATCACCAAGAAGCCTTCGCTCGTCGAAGTGCGCGGCGTCTGCCAGACCTACGACAAGGGAAGCGCGGGCAAACTGATCGTCCTCGACAATGTCGGGCTTTCGCTGGAATGCGGCGAGATCGTCGGCCTGCTCGGCCGCTCGGGGTCGGGCAAGTCCACTCTGCTGCGCTCCATTGCCGGCCTCATCCGCCCGAGCCAGGGCTCGGTCACCTTCGAGGGCAAGGCCGTCACCGGCACGCCGGACGGTATTGCCATGGTGTTCCAGAGCTTTGCGCTGTTTCCCTGGCTGACGGTGCTGGAGAATGTCGAGCTGGGGCTCGAGGCGCAGGGTGTCTCCCCTGCCGAGCGCCGCAAGCGCGCCCTTTCGGCCATCGATCTTATCGGCCTCGACGGCTTCGAAAGCGCCTATCCGAAGGAACTTTCGGGCGGCATGCGCCAGCGTGTCGGGCTCGCCCGCGCCCTGGTGGTGCATCCAAAAGTGCTGCTGATGGACGAGCCCTTCTCGGCGCTCGACGTGCTGACCGCCGAAACGCTGCGCACCGATCTGCTCGACCTCTGGTCGGAAGGCCGCATGCCGATCGAGGCGATCCTGATGGTGACGCACAACATCGAGGAAGCGGTGCTGATGTGCGATCGCGTGCTGATCTTCTCGTCCAATCCCGGCCGCGTCGTCGCTGAGCTGCGCATCGAGCTGCCGCAGCCGCGCAACCGGCTGGACCCCGCCTTCCGGGCGCTGGTCGAGGACATCTATTCGCGCATGACGGCTCGGAAGGGGCCGGGCGGCCCTGTCCGCGACGGTGTATTCCCCGGTACCGGCATCGCCATGATCCTGCCGCGCGTCTCGACCAACCTGCTCGCCGGTCTGATGGAGGCTATCGCCGCGCCGCCCTATAACGGGCACGCCGACCTGCCGCCGCTTGCCGCCAGCCTGCAGCTGGAGATCGACGATCTGTTCCCGATCGCCGAAACGCTGCAGCTGCTGCGCTTCGCGGAACTGGCGGAAGGCGACATCCAGTTGACCGCGGCGGGCAAGCGCTTCGCCGAAAGCGAGGTCGACGCGCGCAAACAGCTGTTCGCGCAGCAGCTGGCGACCTACGTGCCGCTCGCCGGCCATATCCGCCGCGTGCTTGACGAGCGCGCCGGCCACAAGGCTCCCGCACGCCGCTTCCGCGACGAGCTGGAGGACCACATGTCCGAGGGATACGCAGACCAGACGGTGCGCGCGGTGATCAGCTGGGCCCGCTACGCCGAATACTTCGCCTATGACGAGGAGAGCGACCTCTTCACGCTCGAGAACCCGACATAAGGCCACAGCGCGACGCCGAATCTGATCCGCCGACGCGTTACCGCGGCGGCGGATCAGCCCCCTACCCGACCACCGTTCGCATGCCGGTCTTGACCCGGTCCATGACGACGAAGGTGCGAAAACTCTCGACATTGCCGCCTTCGAAGAAAATCTCCCGGGTCAGCGCGGTGTATTCCTCCATGTCGCGGACATTGAAGACCAGCATGAAGTCCACCTGCCCGGTCACGTAGTAGCACTGCTGGACCTGCGGGCAGGCCCGGAAGCGCTCGCGCATGGCATCGAGAAGCTCCAGCCGTTCGCTCTCCGAGGTCACTTCCACGATCAGCGTCAACGGCCGCCCGACGAGATCCTGATCGACGACACTGACGTCCTTCTCGATCACGCCCGTCTCGCGCAGGCGCTGCAGTCGCCTGGCGACCGCCGGCACCGACAACCCGACCTTGTTGGCGATCAGCCGTAGCGGACTGAGGTTGTCATCCTGGACAGCGTCGAGAATCTTGCGGTCGAAGTCATCGAGCGAAACAGAGACGGTTTTGCGCATTGAGCCTGTCTTTCGAGAAATATTTGCGAGAAAGCCTCGCAATCAGAGAGCCTTTCCCGGTGCAACTAGACTAGTTTTCTCGCGAAATCGGGACAAAGACCATGACATTCTTGAACAACCAGCCAATCGGGCAGCGGCCGCCCCTCGCCGACGGAGACCGCGCCGTGCTGGGCAAGACCGCTCCGCGGCAGGTGCGACCTTATTTGTCCCTCTGGCCGGAGTTCCAGGTCACGCCAACCTTTCGCATGCCGAACCTTGCGGGCAAGCTCGGCATCGGCTCGCTGTTCATCAAGGATGAAGGAACGCGGCTCGGCCTCGGCAGCTTCAAAGCCCTGGGTGGCGCCTATGCCGTGATGCGGCTGGTCCACAGGCACATCGAGCAGCACCTTGGCCGGAGCGTCGCGGTGGCGGAATTGCTGACGCCGCGTGCCCGGGCGATTGCCGCCGAACTGACGGTCGGTTGCGCCACCGACGGCAATCATGGGCGATCCGTCGCCGCCGGTGCCCAGTTGATGGGCTGCCGTTCCATCATCTTCGTCCACGCCGGCGTCAGCGCCGCGCGCACCGACGCCATCAGCTCCTACGCCGACGAGGTCGTGCGCGTCGCCGGCACCTATGACGATTCCGTCGACGAGGCGCTGCGGGTCTGCAACGAGCGCGGATGGCTGGTCGTTTCCGACACTTCCTGGCCGGGTTATGAGGAAACGCCGGGCCTTGTCGCCCAGGGCTATACGATCCTCGCCGAGGAAGCGTTGCAGCAGATCGCCGGCTATGGCGAGGACAGCCCTACGCATGTTTTCCTGCAGGCCGGCGTCGGCGGCTTCGCGGGTGCCATTGCTTGTTTCATGGCCGAGAGGCTGGGCCCGGCGCGGCCGAAATTCGTCATCGTCGAACCAGACAGGGCGGCCTGCCTGCTTGAAAGCTTCCGGCGCGGCGAGATCCTGCGGCTTGCCCAGAGCGAACCGACAATCATGGCTGGGCTTGAATGCTATCAGCCTTCACTGGTCGCCTGGCGCATCCTGCAGAACTGTGCGGACCAATTCCAAAGCGTTCCCGATGAAGCCGCGATGGAGGCGATGCGCATCCTGGCACGGCCGCGTGGGCATGACCCGGTTGTGATTGCTGGAGAAAGCGGCGCGGCCGGCCTCGCCGGCCTGCTCGCGGCTACCCGCGATGCGGCCCAACGCGAGGCGCTTGGCCTTGGGCCGCAAAGCCGCGTGCTCCTCGTCAACACAGAGACCGCGACCGACCCTGCCTCCTACGAAGCGATTGTCGGCGCCGAGGCTCACGCGGCCGCCCAATGATCCGGATCCCGGTGCGCCCGAGGCTTTCGAAGCCGCTCAGTCCACCTTCTTCTCGCCCGCCTCGCCGCGCTTGACGATGTCGCCGGTGGTGAACAGGATTTCCTTCAATTCCGCCCGCCAGTCCTTCTTCTGACGCAGCAGGAATTCGAGGTCCATGCCGAAGTGCTTGAACTCCTCGGCCTGCGCGTTCTTCATGATGGCGCGCGCCTGAGCGTCCTTTTCCACCGACATGCGCTGCTCATACCAGCTGATCGCCTCGGCCTCTTCGATCATCGAGGTGATCATGCGGGCAAAGGTCCGCACCTTCTGCGACAATTCCTCCGGCGGCTCGTGGTACTGATCGAAACCCATATTGTCTCTCCCTCTCGCGACGATGACCACCGTTTCCGTCCCGAACGGCATCGGGTCACGCTCCAACGAGCCAAAGTGTCTATGGTTCCGGCGCCTGGCGATCAGCGCCTTCGTCAGGCTTCGGGGTCCCCTTCGATCGGGGCGGAGCCTGTCACGCAGCTATCATGTTCGCGCCCTAGATCGTTTTGCGGAAGGGCATTGGCGCCCCTCCGAGGCGGGAGCCCCCACCCGCTCTTCGAGGCAACACTTTCAATCTCGCCGAGCCATCGGCACGTTTGTCATCAAAGGGATATTGTCCATGAAACACCTGCGTTCATTTTCGCTGCGATTGCTCGCCGCCACGCTGGCCACGTCAGCGATGTCGCTGCCCGCCATAGCGGCCGACACCACCGTCACCATCGGCAACAGCAGTTTCGTCAACAAGGGACTGGTCGGCGTGGGTCGCATTCCGGCCAGCCAGCGCGACAAGTTCGGCGAGACCTTCGGTTCCGGCTCCGGCATGGCAGTGGACACCGCCGGCTGGACGCGCGACGCGGGCGCCTACAAGGGCTCGCTCTGGCTGCTGCCGGATCGCGGCTACAATGTCGCCGGCACCACCGACTATCGCCCGCGCCTCAACACGATCGCCATCGAATTCGCTCCGGTAGCGCCGGGCGCAGCACCCGCCGCCGGCAAGGAACAGTCGGGCGTCGCCGCCAAGCTCACCGACACCATGCTGCTTACCGATGACAAGGGCACTGACGCCACCGGTCTCGATCCGCTCAACGGCGTGCGCGCGGCTACCGGCGACATGCCGATGCTGCCGCAGGCCGACAATGGCAAGCTCTCGCTCGACAACGAAGCGATCGTGCGGCTGCCTGACGGCTCGATGTTCATCTCGGACGAATACGGCCCCAACATCTACCGCTTCTCCGCCGACGGCCATCTTCTGTCCGCGACCCAACCGCCGGCGGCGCTGGTGCCGATGCGCAAGGGCGTGCCGAACTTTGCCTCGAACAATCCCGGCCCGGGTGCTGATGAGCCCGATCCGAAGGATCCCGACACCGGCCGCCAGAACAACCAGGGCCTCGAAGGCATGGCGATGACGCCGGACGGCAAGTTCCTGATCGCGGTGCTGCAGTCGGCCACCAGGCAGGATGGCGGCGATTCGCCGGCAACGCGCCAGAACACGCGCGCGCTGGTCTATGACGCTTCCGACCTGGCCCATCTGAAGCTGGCGCATGAATATGTCGTGCCGCTGCCGGTATTCACCGACGCCAAGGGCAAGACCAAGGTCGCCGCGCAGAGCGAGATCGTGGCGCTGTCGGACCAGACCTTCCTGATGATCGCGCGCGACAGCGGCAATGGCCAGGGCCTGAAGGGCGACACCTCGCTCTATCGCCAGATCAACATTGTCGACCTATCCGGGGCCACCGACATTGCCGGCACCGATTTCGACAAGGACAAGCCGGTCGCACCCAAGGGCGTCGTCGACGCGTCGGTGACATCAGCCAAGCTGACGCCGTTCATCGACGTCAACGACAATGCCGAGCTTGGCCGCTTCGGCCTGCACAATGGCGTGCCGAGCGACCGCAACAACCTTTCGGAGAAGTGGGAGGCGATGTCGCTCGCCAGCGTCCTCGACCCGAAACTGCCAGATGACTATTTCCTGTTCGTCGCCAATGACAACGACTTCCTGGCGCAGGACGGCTTCCAGGTCGGCGCGCCCTACAAGGCAGAGGACGGGGCCGATGTCGACACCATGTTCCTGGTCTATCAGGTCACGCTTCCCGGCCTGAACAAGAAGTAATCGATCTGGCACGATCGAATAGCCCGCCTTTCGGCCACGGTTCTATTCCACAAGGGTGCATCTACATCCGGCCTGCGATATCATCGCGGGCCGGATTCACATTTGCCGAGATGCCCGCCATGGACGACAAGATGCCCACGCGTCGGCGCACCGCCGACCTGACCAGCGGCCCGATCCCCCGCACGCTGCTGATGTTCGCCCTGCCGGTGCTCGGCTCCAACGTGCTGCAATCGCTCAACGGTTCGATCAATGCCGTCTGGGTCGGACGCTTCCTTGGCGAATCGGCGCTGACCGCCACCTCCAACGCCAATCTGGTGCTGTTCCTCATCCTTGGCACCGTGTTCGGCATCGGCATGGCGGCGACCATCCTGGTCGCGCAGTCGGTGGGCGCCCGCGACCTGCCCGAGGCTCGCCGCATCGTCGGCACCAGCGCCACCTTCTTCTTCCTCGTCTCGGTGGTGTTCGCGGTCTGCGGCTGGATCTGGGTTGACGCCATCCTGAAGACGCTTGGCACGCCGCCCGATGCCTTGCCGCTGGCCCGCTCCTATCTGCGCATCATCTTTGTCGCCGTGCCGATGATGAATCTCCTGTCCTTCGTCATGACGGTGTTGCGCGGCGCCGGCGACTCGCGAACGCCCTTTTTCTTCATGGCGCTCGCCGTCGTCCTCGACATCGTGCTCAATCCCCTGCTCATCCGTGGCATCGGCCCGTTCCCCGAACTCGGCATCGCCGGATCGGCGACCTCGACGCTGATCGGCCAGACGGTGAGCGTGATCGCAATCCTGATCGTGCTCTATGCGCGAAAACACCCGCTGCGGCTGGCCGGCGCCAACCTGGCCCTGCTGAAGCCGGATCCGACCTTGCTGCGCATCGTCGTCTTCAAGGGCGTGCCGATGGGCCTGCAGATGATCGTCATCTCGGCTGCCGCGCTGACCGTGATGGGCATCGTCAATTCCTACGGCTCTCAGGTCGCCGCCGCCTACGGTATCGCCGCTCAGCTCTGGACCTATATCCAGATGCCGGCGCTGGCCATCGGCGCCGCCGTCTCCTCGATGGCGGCGCAGAATGTCGGCGCCGGACGCTGGGACCGCATCGGCCGCATCGCTGCCTCCGGCGTCGGCTTCAACCTGGTCCTGACCGGCGCGCTGGTGGCTCTGCTCTGGTTCTTCGACCGTTCGGTGCTCAGCCTGTTCCTGAAAAGCGACAGCGCCGCGATCGACATCGCCGCCCACATCAACAATGTCGCGTCCTGGTCGTTCATCCTGTTCGGCATCACCATCGTGCTGTTCGCCACCGTGCGCGCCACGGGTGCGGTCATGCCGCCGCTGATCATCCTGGTGATCTCGGTGCTCGTCGTGCGCACCGGCTTTGCCTATTTCATGCGCGGCTATATCGGCGAGGAAGCGCTGTGGTGGAGCTTTCCGGCCGGTTCGATCAGCTCGCTCATACTGGCCGCCGCCTACTACCGCTTCGGCCGCTGGCGCACCATGCACATGATCGAGGACAGGCCGGCCGCTGGCGAGCCACCGGACACCGGCCTCGGCGTGCCGCGCGGACGAGCGAATATGGCGCCGGAGACGCCGAACGGCTGAAACCCGACTTGCCTTATATCGGTTATGAAATGGAATGGGGCTGCAAGTGATTGCGGCCCCTTTCCTTCATGCGATCCAGCACGGCGCCGAAACCGGCGCACGCAAGGCTACTTGCACGAAAAGCCTGGCGCGATCTTGCATTTGCCGGGACGCGGCTTGTGCGGCGGGCGATGATGCGGAGGCCGATGGTGCGGCGGACGATGCTGCCAATGCGGCGGCCGATGATGCGGTGGGCGCACGATGATGACCGGCGGATGCACGACATGGGCACGTTGCAGATAGCCAGCACTGACCCAGCCGCGCACGCCACCATGATGAATGTTGCACCAGCCCGGCTGGCAGCCAAGCACATTGACACGGGCGCCGGCTGGCAAGGTCGCGACCTTATGGTAGCCAGCTCCCGGCCCCGAGCGCACATTGAGGTTTGTCGTGGTGTGGGCGCCGTAGGCGAACGCGGCGGCAGACGTTCCGAAAATGGCGGCCAGGATGGTCGCGATACAAAGCAGCAGACGAAATCTCATCAGTCCCTCCATTCCGTCAGCCGGCAAAATGCCGGCTGTTTCAGCGCTTCCGTTCCGGCGGAAAGACCGGATGTCGACGCGGCAGACCTTGGGTTCCCGCGGACGATAGGGCGCGCCTCAGGCTGCATTTGCGAGAGGATGAGGTACGCGCAAGGAAAGTCAAGAAGTGAACGGGGACACCATCCGTTGCAGAAGCTTTCCACTTGGGTTTCCCGTCTTATAGTTGAGGAATTTCTTGGGACAGGGTTTGTCCGCCGGGTGCTTCATTCGCGCTCCACCCCGCCGGCGAATGCGTCAAGCAGCGAACGACGATAGGACCCCGTCGGCAACTCACCGCGCATATTTTGCGCCGAATCCCAGAGCCACCAGGGAAAAGATCGTGATCATGCCGGCAAAGGCCAGGCTTGCCGTCGTCGCGGTGGTCCAGCTCGACAGAATGCCGATACCGATCACCGGCAGCGCGTTACCGCAAAAGCAGCAGATGAAAAAGGCCGATACCACCTCGGCGCGCCTGTCGGCAGGCGCGATCTGGTTGACCACCTGCAGGCCGCCGCGATAGCCGAGCGCCGCGGCAATACCGCAACAGGCGGTTGCCGCGATCATGATGACCATCGAGCCGAAGAATTGTGCCGCCACCACCAGTGCGACCGTCGGGACCATCAGGAACAGCGCTGTAAACATGGTGACACGGCTGGAAAGGCGCGTCGTTGCCACAATGGTCACGGCGGCCACGATTGCCAGTTCGAAGAACAACGCACCGGCGACCGCATGGTTGGTCACATGGAGCTGCTGCGCCAGGATACTCGGCGCAATCGCCGCGTAGAATCCGACCAGTGCCATGGCGCCGAAGCCGGTCACCGCCGGCGCCACGAAGCGGGCGCGAACGTTGCCGGGCACGGAAAGCTTGGGCTGCACCGAAATGTCGGCTAGTTTCCCAGGCCGAGAAACAGTCTCGCGCGTGCGCCAGATCAATATCGTGACAAGGGCAAGCACAGCCAGATTGACGACGAAAGTGAGCCTGAGCGGCCATGGCGCGTATTCGGCCAGCAAACCCGCGCCCAACGCGCCAAGTCCGAGACCCAGGAAATTGGTGCTGGTGGCAATCGTGGCGGCGCGCGACTTGTCTCGCGTCTCGATGAGTTCGGTCAGCCATGCCGTGCCGGTTCCCGCGCCGACGCCGATCGCCAGTCCACTGAGAATCCGGGCCATGTCGAGAGTTGCGACATTTTCGGCGACCAGGAAAAGCAGCGCGCTGACGACTGCCACAGCCATTGCCGCCAGCGCGGCGGGCCGGCGGCCGACTACGTCCGACACGCCACCGAACATCAAAAGCGCCGCCAGGTTGCCGATTACGTAGACTGCGTAGATCAGGGTCAGCGTGATCTGCGAGAAGCCGAACGCTTGCTTGTACATGATATAGAGCGGCGTCAGCGCTGTGCTGCCGGCGAACAGCACGGCGATCATTGCGGCGACGACCGCCCTTGCCGCCGCGCCGCCAAGCTCGCTGTCGTGTGTCCGGACCATGCTGTGCGCGGTCATCTTGATCTCTTGATTGTCGGGGGATCGCAGCTTCAACGCCTTGTTGAAGGACACGTTCCCCTGCCGGAGATCACTCCTGACAAGTTTGCGTTCGCCCATGGCGCTGCGTGAAATCCTCTTTTAACTTCAACCCCATTGGCAAGGGGAGAATCCATGGGTAAGGGACGGGTCGAGGCTTTCACCGACGGCGTCGTCGCCATCATCATCACCATCATGGTGCTGGACCTGAAAGTGCCCGAGGGCGAGGACTTCTCGGCTCTAATTCCACAGTGGCCGATCTTCCTGTGCTACGTGCTCTCCTTCATCAATGTCGGCATCTACTGGAACAATCTGCACAACATGTTCCACACCGTGCAGCGCGTCGACGGCAGCGTGCTGTGGGCGAACCTGCATCTTCTGTTCTGGCTGTCGCTGATGCCGGTGACCACCGCCTTCATGGGCGAGAACCATTTCGCCAGGGTTCCGGTCGCGGTCTACGGTCTCGACCTCGCCCTGTGCGCCGCCGCCTATGCCATTCTCGTCACCGCGCTGCACCGGCTGCATAGCGCCGACAGTGCTTTCGCCAGGGCGGTGGGGCACGACTTCAAGGGCAGGGCTTCTTTGGCCGCCTATATCGCCGCCATCCCGCTGGCTTTTGTCAGCCAGTGGATCGGCGTCGCGATCTTTGTTCTGGTCGCCCTGGTCTGGCTTGTGCCGGACAGGCGTTTCGCGCGGGTGATCGAAAAGTAGGTTTGTCCTACTTTGGTTTTCGCATCGCCTTCAGCTTTTCCGCCACCGCGGCGGCAAGGTCCGCATAGCGCTCCTCCAGCCGCTCGGCCGCCTTGATGATCGAGAAATCATGGCCGAATTTCTCCAGCGCCATGCGCAATTTCTCGACGAACTCCGCCTGTTTTTCGAGCGCCGAAAACAGCGTTCTCACCTGCGCCTCACTGATATCGGGATTGGCAAGCATCTGCGGCACTTCGCGGCCCATCTGGTCGCCGGTGGCCGTCTGCTCTTTCAGGATTTCGACCCAGTCCGTCAATCCGCGGTACTCCTCTTGGAAGCGCAGCATGTACAGTGCCGGCTGGCGCGGTCAACCCGAACCGACCAATGCGGCCTTGCACGGCGCTCTTGGCGCGCTAAGTTCGCAACCTCCAGCAGGAATATCCCCTCATGACCGATGACGCCGACATTCAGACCGCCCTGCCAGCACTTGCCCGCGGCAATACAGCCGTCATCACCGGCGGCGCCAGCGGCATTGGCCTTGCCGCCGCCAAGCGGCTGGCATTCATGGGCATGAAGATCGTGCTCGCCGACATTGGTGGCGACCGCCTCGACGAGGCCTCCCGCGCCATCGCAGCGATCGCCGGCGACGATGCCATGCTTGCCGTCGCAACCGACGTCTCCAGGGCCGACGAGGTCGACCGCCTGGCGGACCGTGCATTCGGCGCCTTCGGCGGCGTGTCGTTGCTGATGAACAATGCCGGCGTCGGCAACAATCCCGGCAAGCCATGGGAAAACCGCGATGCCTGGAAGCATCTGCTGGACATCAACTTCTGGGGTGTCATCCATGGTGTCGAGGCCTTCACGTCGCGCATGCTGGCTGCCGGTGGCCCAGGGCTGATCATCAACACCGGCTCCAAGCAAGGCATCACCACGCCGCCCGGCAACCTCGCCTATAATGTATCGAAGGCCGGCGTGAAAACCTTCACCGAAGGCCTGGCGCATGCGCTGCGCAACGAACCCGGTGCGAAACTGGCCGCGCATCTGCTCATTCCCGGCTTCACCTATACGGGTCTTACCGAAGGCGCGACGGAAAAGCCGGCGGGCGCCTGGACGGGCGAGCCGGTCGTGGATTTCATGCTGGGCGCGCTGGCTCGCGGCGACTTCTACATCCTGTGCCCGGACAATGAAGCGGCCCGGCCCATGGACGAGAAACGTATGGCCTGGGCTATCGGCGACGTCATCGAAAACCGCCCTGCTCTGTCGCGTTGGCATCCCGACCACAAGGAGGCTTTCGCGGCGTTCATGGGGCGTGGATCATGACGGTCCGCGCGAGTAGCTGCAATTGAATACACGCGGCAGGTGCATTGAGCGGAAAACTCACCTTATCGGTTTACTGCCATATTGATGATGCAGGCAGAAAAGCCTGTTCCTTCCGCTTCACAGCGGTTTACCTCCGCCCCTCCCGCCGCGCCACCCCCGCATGGCGGGAGGGGTTTAAGTCCGGAGAGCGCGGAGCATGGTTTCCCGAAAGCGCCGGTCGGCTGCGCTACAGACGATCGCTCCGCTTTCCCGCCGACTGCTTCACGCCACCGCCCTTGGCTTTCTGATCTCCTGCGCCGCCACCACGGTTAGGGCTGATCCGGCCGCCGACCCAAATACGGATCCCGAAATCGCCGGGAGTCTGGAGCGGCACTGGACCAGCAACGCGCTGGACAGCGACCGTCCCGTCCCCGACTGGTACACGCTGCTGCGCGGGTCCCTGGACAAGCAATGGGGCGGCAACGATTCAAACGAAAAGGTCCACGCCGACTTCCAGGTATCGCGATACGACAATACTTCGATCGAGGACGACCGGGAGCTTGGGCTCTCGGCCGAAGCTTTCCGCAAGCTTGCCCCGGGCATCGAGTTGCGGGGGTCGCTAAGTTATCGTGTCTCGGATACGGGGGATCATCTCGATATCGGATCGCTGGTGCTGGGAACACGCGAGTTCAAGCAGGTTTTCGGCGCCCAGACGCAACTCGGCATTGACCTCGGCCATGCCACCTCGCTCATCCTCGAAGCCGCCGACAGTCTGGAAAAATTCGGCAACACGCAGTTCCAGGATGATCTCATTGCGCCGACAAAGCTTCATGCCGACCGCAACAATTTTCAGGTCGCCGCCAGGATCACCCGCACCCTGGGCAGCCTCGCCTTCGGCGGCTCGGCCTCGGCCCTGCTGGTCGCGGTCGAGCAGATCGGAACACCGCCACTGTTCCTGCCCTTCAACGTCTACACGCTGCGCGCTGAAGCAGCCTACAAGGCCGCCGACGGATCGACGCTGGGTCTTGCTTTCGGGGCGCAGTTCCTGCGTGGCGCCGATGACATCTACGAGCGCCTGCGCCCGACATGGCAGGTGACCCTTGCCAAGCCGCTGCCGCGCGGATTTGAGCTGCGGGGCACCTATTTCGGCCGCTACGAGACGTCGAACAGCGACGATCCTCTGGCCTCGTGGCTGCAGCGCGCGGAACTGGAAGTCGCCGTCAAGCTGCGCGAGAAACTTGGCGTGGGTTCGGGCATCTTCTACGAGGTCAAGGACAATCTGCTCTACGAGAACCAGGAGCGCAGGGACGGCGTCTACGCCGAGGCGACCTATGATGCCACCAAGTCGATGGCCATCGTCTTCCGGGTCGATGTTTCCCGGACAATCAAGACCGTGATCGACGAAAACGACCACACCGTTGACGCCTTCGTCGCCGTGCGCGCCAAGATCTGACTTCTGAAATCCTGCTCAGTCGGGATAGAGCACCCCGCTCCATCAGTATGGACTGTCAGGGTCGAGGCAGGAGGGGCTTGCACACCCTCCTGCCCTGACACGCGGGTGGCGATCACCCGTGAGTTTCTGCTCAGTGCTTGCCCAGCTTGTAGGTATTGCCGCCAAGGACATTGGCGCCGACACCGCCGAGGATGCCGCTGAGCACGTTGGTCTTGTTGCCGTCCAGGATGCCTGAAACGACATTGCCGTTCAGGATGTTGTTGCCACTTAGGACGCCGTTCAGCGCGGTGATCTTGCCGAGGTCGATAGACGGCGACACGTTGATCAGGCTGCCCGAACTGCCGCCCCAGCCGCCGGCATAGGCGCCCACGGTCGAGAAAGAAACAACTGCAGCGGTAATTACAAATGCGAGCTTCTTCATGACTACTCTCCTTTGTTGCTGATGATGTTTCCTTCGGCTTTCTGCGATGTACCTCCAACCTCATTAGTGCATTTCGGAAAAAGTCTTGCAACTATAGAGTAGTCAGTTGGCGATATACACACCGTTTTCCAATTTTTAACCCTAATCTTTTACGTTAAGAAAATTGGTTACCAGCGGCGTGCTTTCGCGGGGCCTGCCCACGCGAAGCCGACCTGCTCAAGGTCATCCTGCTGGACTTCAGGAGGCGCTATTTTCCCAGCGATCGAGGAAGGTCTCGATCGGCATGGACTGCATGTCCGGGACTGCCCTGGCGAGCTTTTCGGCCGCCCATTCCCACCAGGCGAGGCGTTCAATCCGCTCGGCGATATCATCGGCAAAACGTTGCCGCAGCGGCCTGGCCGGCACGCCGGCGACGATGGCATAGGGCGGCACGTCCTGCGTCACCACCGCATTGGCGCCCACCACCGCGCCATTGCCGATGGCCACGCCCGGCATGATCACCGCGCCGTGGCCGATCCAGACATCATGGCCGATGCTGACCGCCCTCGACTGCCGCCGTTCCCGGAACGCGGCATCGACGCCCAGCCAGCGAAAATACTCGTTCGGCCGGTAGCTGACCTTGTGCTGGGTGATCCGCTCGATCGGGTGCTCCAGCGCATTGATGCGGCTGTTGGACGCGATCGAACAGAATTTGCCGATGGTCGTATAGATCGCCTCGGAATGCCGCTCGAAATAGGTGAAGTCGCCGACCGTCACCTCGCGCAGCACGACGCGCTCGCCGATCGAGGCATAGCGTCCGAGCTTGCACGCCTTCAACTCCGCGGTCGGATGGATGCGCGGCTCGGAATCCTTCAGGAGGAGATTTTCGGAACGGTCCATGCGGGCGCTTTACCTCCGCACGATTGGTCTCGCAAGCCGAGACCAATCGCTTCGACCAATTGCGCCTACTTCGGCTTCCCGCCCGTCCACACCACGTTCTGGCCATAGAGCGGCACGGTGGTGACGGACATTTTCGCCGAGCCGTTCTGCACCTGGCGCGAGTGCGACAGATAGATCAGCGTCTCGTTCTTCTTGTCGTAGATGCGGTTCACCACCTGCTTCTTCCAGATCAGGCTGATGCCTTGCTTGAACACCTCTTCGCCGCCCTCGCTCATGTCGATGGCGCCGATGGTGATCGGCCCGGTCTGGCGGCAGGAGATCGAGGAATCGCTGGGATCCTCGAACCAGTTGCCCTTGTGCAGGCGATCGATGATGCCGCGATCGAAATAGGAGACGTGGCAGGTCACGCCATCCACCTTCGGATCCTTGATCGCCTCGACAATGATGTCGTTGCCGAGCCAGTCGACGCCGACCTTGCCCACTTCCTGGGCCAAGGCAGCGCCGCTGCCGAAGACAAAACATGCGGCCAGCGCGCCACCCATCAGTTTTCGCCCAATCAGTCCGTGCAAGGGAGCCTCCTGCGGTTCGAGTTGCTGATGTCAGGTGGGACGGTCGGCCAGAATTTGCAAGCGGATCGCGCCCACCATCGACGGTTGCGGCAACGAGGCATCTTTGCGTGCCCCCTGTCAAACCGCTAAGACTACAGGCACGCGGCGCAGATACGGCGCGCAATGAAATTCACGAAACGGACCTGCACTGATGATGCGTTCAATCCTGGTCGGTATTCTCGTCCTGATGGCGGCGGGCATAGGCTGGCTCACCTTCGACTGGTATCGCGGGCAGTATGGCGGCGAGGCGTTCGGAGCGCCGTTCACCCTGACCGACCAGAAGGGCGCGCCGATCACCGAAGCCGCGTTCAAAGGCCAGCCCAGCGTGGTCTTCTTCGGCTTCACCCACTGCCCCGAGGTCTGCCCGACCACGCTCTTCGAACTCTCCGGTTGGCTGAAGACGCTGGGTGACGACGGCAAGAACCTGCATGCCTATTTCGTCTCGGTCGATCCGGAGCGCGACACGCCCGACATCATGAAGGCCTATGTCGGCAATTTCTCCGATCGCATCGTCGGCATCACCGGCGATCCCGACAAGGTCCACGCCATGGCCAAGTCCTTCGGCATCTACTGGAAGAAGGTCGATACCGGCGACGGCGATTATACGATGGATCATACCGCATCGGTGCTGCTGCTCAACGCCAAGGGTGACTTTGCCGGCACCATCGCCTATGGCGAGAGCGCCGACACCGCCATTGCCAAGTTGAAGCGCCTGGCGGCGAACGGCAAGACATGATCCCGAACTGAATATCCGTGAGGCAAGAGAGTTGCCAAGCGGTTTTCGGCCGAGATCACGCCCAAACAAGAAACATGATCCATGACCCAGACGCGCCTTCATTTCATTACCGGCAAGATCGAGTCCATCAGCATGTTTGCCGCCCTCGAGGCCGCGTTCGAGGATGAGGGCCTGCCGATCGCGGTGCGTGAGGTCGATGAGGACAAGGACATCCACGAAGTGTCTGTCTATACCGATGGCGACGAAGACGCCGTCGAGGCGCGGATGAAAGATGTCCTCGCCAGCCTTGCCCTGTCAAAGCAGATCGAGCGCGAAACCCTGCCCGACGTCGATTGGGTGGCGATCTCGCTGGAGGGATTGAAGCCGGTGCGCGCCGGCCGTTTCTTCGTCCACGGCGCGCATGACCGCCGAAAGCGTCACAGCGGCGAACTCGCCATCGAGATCGAGGCAGGCCTTGCCTTCGGCACCGGCCATCACGGCACCACCGCGGGCTGCCTGGAAATGCTGGAGCAGGTCGTGCGCCGCGAGCACCCGCGCAATGCGCTAGACTTGGGCACCGGCAGCGCGGTGCTGGCCATCGCGGTGGCCAAGCTTGCCCATATTCGGGTGCTGGCGACCGACATCGATCCCATCGCCGTCAAGGTCGCCGCAGACAATGCGCGGCTCAACCACGTCAAGGCGCTGGTGGAAACGGTGACAGCGCCGGGCTTTCACCACCCGATCTTTGGCAAGCGCGCGCCCTTCGACCTCATCGTCGCCAACATATTGGCGCGGCCACTGATGCGACTGGCGCCGCGAATGGCTGCTCATATCGCCTGGGGCGGCTCGATCGTCCTGTCAGGCATTCTCGACCGCCAGCGCGACGCCGTTGTCGCCGCCTATGTCGGCCAGCAGTTTCGGCACGTGCGCACCCTGCACCGCGAGGGCTGGGTGACGATCCACCTCAAGCGCTGAGACCGGTAAACGCGGCTTCTCACGCGCGGACTGTTCCCTTCCGACACTCATCCTATTGTTGGACATGATCTTCTCCGAGCCCTCCCTCGAACTCAGGCCCGAGGGAGACAGGCGACGACGGCGCCTTAGAATTTCACCCCAAGGTTGGCCTTGAAGCCGTTGTCGAATGCATTCGGACCGAACTGCCCGGCATAGGACACGCCAAGGGTCGTATTCCGCGCCAGTTGCACGTCGAAGCCGGCTTCGACCAGCATGGCATCCCTGGCGATCGGCACACCGGCGATGGTGAAGTCGCCGCCGCCGGCAAAGACGACGGTCGACAGCGGCGTCACGTCGCCGAAGGCATGGCGCCAGCCGAACATGCCGCGCGCGGTGGCCGCCACGCCGCCGACCGTGACGTCGGTGGAGGCCCTGATACCCAGCGTGGTGAAAGTCGCGTCGGTCGTCGAGCTGCCGCTGGCAAGAGCCGCGGAACCGCCCGTCTCGGTGAAGCCATCGGTATGCAGATTGACATAAGCGAGATTGGCGAAGGGCTCGAAGGCGAACGGCCCGGCACCGGTCTTGTAGGCCAGTTCGCCGAAAGCCTGCGCTGTCGCGGCATCATAATTAGCCGACAAATTATCGGAGAAGCCGTCGAAAGCCACGGAGCGCGACGTCGAGATCCGGTGCCAAGTATAGGCGGCACCCGTGCGGAAGGCGATCGCGCCCCACTCGGTCCCGCCGTAGAGGCCGAGATGATAATTGTCGCTGTCGCCGGAGGAATTGCGGTCGTCGGCGTTGAAGCTGGTTCGGCTGTAGCCGCCGAGCAGGCCGATCCGCCAGTCGCCGGCCATGCCGTCGGCGCCCATCAGCAGGCCACCGGTCGAGCGGTGGAGGGCCGCGGCATTGCCGTCGCTATCCGTGCCGCCCCAGGCGCCAAAACCCTGTGTCCAGACCGCGAACCGGTCGGTGTCGGCGGCAACCGGCTGCAAGCCATCCTCGCCATAGGCCATGACCGGCAGCGAGGCGACGTTGTCGCCACCGAAGGCGCCGCGCAGGCGTGCAGTCACGGCATCCTGCAGGAAGTGGCTGTCCTGGACGAGCGTGCCCTTCACCGATGCGTGTATTTCGCCCGAGAGCTGGTCGAAGGCGGCCTGTGCGGCGGCGTCACTTGGCAAGGCAAAAAACGCTGTCACCAGCGCGCTGCTGGCGGCGCTGTCCAGCCCCTCGCCGGTAGCGATCTGGTTTGAAGTCTCACCGGCCGAGCCGAAGCTCTTGCTCTTCGTCACATCGACGTAGACGTTGTTGTCATCCTTATCGAGGGTGAGACTGAGAAAATTCGAAATCCGGGGATCGGAATTAAGCGTGAATTGCCCGGTGACGCCGCCGGCGGCTGAGAGCACTGTGTATTGTGCGCCCAGCACATAGGCACCAGCGTCGAGTTTCGTGATTGTCAGCCCGGCCTCATTGATGATCGTGGCGGTCCCGGTCCCCGTCACATCGATCAGGTCGGAGGTGCCGGTGGAATTCAGCTCCACCGCATAGGTCGACCCCGAAGCGAAGCTGGCATTGCCGGCGACCGTGAGCGTGCCGATCGTGTTCTTGCCGGGTTCGACCGTGCCTTCGGCCACCAGTCCGCCGATTGTGCCGTTGCCACCCAGCGTGGCACCGCTATCCACGGTGGCAACGGAGTTGCCCAGGTTGCCGCTCACCAGCATCTTGCCGGCCTGAACCTCGGTCGGACCGGAGAAACTGCTGTTGCCGGAGAGTTCGAATGTGCCGGTCCCGACCTTGGTCAGCCCACCGGTCCCGGTGATGTCACCGGAAAACACCGTTGAACTTTGTCGTTTCCGGTCGTCAGCGTTGCCGTGCCGGCATCGACCGAGCCCGCGCCGGCAAGCGAACCGATGGCCTGGTCGAAATTGCCGAGCGACAGCGTCGCGCCATTTTCGATCGTATAGGCGCTGTTCTTGCTGAAAATGTTTTCGTCGCCCGCCTTGAGCGTGCCTTCGGCGACGTCGGTGGCAGTAGAGTACGTATTGCTGTCGGCATAGCCGGTTATCGTCAGCGTGCCCGTGCCAAGCTTCTTGAACGTTCCGTGCTGAACCTCGGCATCGATCATGTTTGCGCCGGTGCTCAGGTTGAAACCCTGTGTATCGATGGCACCACCGGAGGCGCCGAACGCAATCTGGCTGTTGGAGATAACCAGATTGTCCGCGCCGGCTTGTAATGTACCGCCATCCAGCGTGACTTGCCCGGATCCGGTCGCTCCGAGCGAATTGCTGTTCATGATGCGGAGTATGCCATCGCTGATGGTCGCGCCGCCGCTGAAACTATTGAAACTAGTGTTGGAGATGGAGTCCAGGACCAGCGTACCCGCACCGGTCTTGATGATCCCGGCGAACTCGAAGTCCGAGATTTCTCCAGCATAAGTACCTGTTCCTGAACTGACATTCAGGATCACGCTGCCGTACATCGTCAGGGCGTTGGTGATCGTAATGCCGTCCTGAATGTCAATCGTCGTGCCGCCGTTCGCCGAAACTGAACCGCTGCCAAGCGCGGCGTTGTTGTCGAGGCTGAGCGCGCCGGCTTTGAGAAAGGTGCCACCGGTGTAATCACTTGCGCCCGTCAGCGTCAGCGTGCCGCTTCCCACCTTCGTGATCGACAGCGTGCCAGTCTGTTCCTGGATTTGCGCGTCGAGGGTAGTGCTGGTGTTCAAGCCGCCGATCTCGATCGTTCCAGCCGAACCGTTAGGATTTCCGTTGTAGGCGAGGATGCCAGTTCCTTCGACAGAGCCAAGCGCCAGTGTGCCGGAGCCTGACAAAGCGATACCACCACCGTTCAGGACGAATGAGGCGTCCGCCCCCGAGGCCGAACCACCTGCGGAATTGAACTGGATCGTACCATCGGCATTCGCTGTATAGACGACGTTGCTACCGGCATTGCTATTGCTGAAGATGATTTCGGAAGCATACCCGCCCGTTCCCGTAACCGAGAAGTTCTGGGTCACGCCCGACGTGTTGTTCACGCCGCCGGAGATGTTCAGGTAGGCTTGGTTTGAAACATTGACCGTGTAGGCACTGGCCGGATCGTTGAACGTCACGGAGCCGGCAAAATAGTAACCTGCGGGTTGAGGAGTAGCCAGATTGACGGTGGTATTCCCACTCGCGCCGAACACCACCGGCGCGATGGTCGAGTTTGGGGGCGCACCGCCCGCCCAGTTGCTCCCGTCAGTGTAATCGGAACTCGTCTGCCCCGTCCATTCCTGCGCGCCGGCGGACGTCACTACGGCAATCCCGGCCAAGGCCGTCCCGATCAGCAAGCCGCGCCGCCGCGCATGTCGGCTTATGGCCGGCCGCTTCAAGAGCGTTCGTTGCGCCCGCAGCGGAAAGCGGTTCTCGCTGTCGTTCGGCCCCGTTGAATTGTTCATGCCCTGCCCCATGGTCTCACATTTCCCGACCAGCCCGCCAGGCGGGCTGGTCTTCACGATCCATATGGTTGAAGAGAAGGTTGCCGCTGACCCGCCCTGGGCAGGTGTCCGCGATCAGCCGTTCAGGTCTCTATCGTGCGGATACGTTCCAGGCGCGCACGGAGGTAACTGCTCCGCGTTGCCGTACCGACCGAACCCGACACTTATTGACGCTCTCCACCCGACGCTGATCGGAAGGCACCCCGCCCATCCGGTCTAAACTGCTGAATACGGGTGGATACATAGATCAGTTGACGTGCCGGCGCATTGACCAAAACTGGGTGCATTTTACAATTTTTAGTTGCGGTGCAACTTGGCAACACCCTCCGTTTGCCCGGCCATGGCAGCGGCGGCCGTGAGCCTGGACCAAAGCCAGCCGGTTGTCAGGCCTTGGCCGCCGTCGCTAGGGGTTGCGCACGCGTACTCTGAAATCGATTCCGGTTTTCGGGGCCATGCGCTACGGTCACGGCACACATCGCAGGAGAGGCCACCATGTTCCAGACCTTTGATTCCGCCGGCGACCCCGCAGTCGGCAAGCCGCGCGTGGCGCTGCTGCGCCAATGGCTGGCGGCCAATGGGTTGGACGGTTTCATCGTGCCCCGGGCCGACGAGCATCAGGGCGAATATGTCGCCGACCGTTCGGCGCGGCTGAAATGGCTGACCGGCTTCAGCGGCTCGGCCGGCGTCGCCATCGTGCTGCGCGACCGCGCCTTCATCTTTGTCGACGGGCGCTACACGCTGCAGGTGCGCCACGAGGTCGATCTCGACATCTTTTCGGTCGAAAGCCTCGTCGACAATCCGCCCGCCGCATGGCTGAAGGACAATCTCGGCAAGGGCGCACGGCTCGGCTTCGATCCCTGGCTGCATACGATCAGCGAGGTCAAGGCGCTGCAGGCCTCGGCCGAGAAGACCGGCACTATCCTGGTGCCGCTCGACAGGAACCCGATCGATGCGATCTGGAAGGACCAGCCCGAGGCGCCGGTGGCGCCGGTCGAGCTTCACCCGATCGCGTTTGCCGGGGAACTGGCCAAGGACAAGCTGGCGCGGTTGGCGGCGGCTATCGGCAAGGACGGCGCCACCCATGCGGTGCTGACCGACCCTTCCTCCATCGCCTGGGCCTTCAACATCCGTGGTGGTGACGTGCCGCACACCCCGCTGGCGCTCGGCTTTGCCGTGCTTGCCGCCGATGGATCGCACCAGCTGTTCATGGATAAGCGTAAGTTCTCGCGCCAGGTCGCGGCCTATCTCACCCAACTTGCCGACCTGCATGAACCCGGCGAATTCGAAGCTGCGATCGTGGCCCTCGCCAAGGGCGGCGCGAAAATCGCGCTCGACCCGGTGCTGGCGGCCGACAAATTGCGCATGCTGGACGAGGACAATGGCGGCACCGTCATCGCGGCCGCCGACCCCGCCCGCATCCCGCGCGCCACCAAGAACCAGGCCGAGATCAATGGCAGCCGCGCCGCACACCGCCGCGACGGCGCGGCGATCGCCAAGCTGCTCTGCTGGCTGGATCGGCAAAAGCCCGGCTCGCTCGACGAGATCGACGTCGTCACGAAGCTCGAGCAGACCCGCAGGCAGACCGGCGAGGAAACGCAGATGCCGCTGCGCGACGTGTCCTTCGACACCATTTCGGGTGCCGGCCCCAACGGCGCCATCATGCATTACCGCGTCTCGCGCGCCACCAACCGCAAGCTTCGCGACGGCGAGCTGTTCCTGCTCGATTCCGGTGGCCAGTACCAGGACGGCACCACCGACATCACACGCACCGTGCCGATCGGCCAACCGACCGAGGAGATGCGCGAACGCTTCACACTGGTGCTGAAGGGCATGATCGGCATTTCCACGCTGCGTTTCCCGCAGGGCACGCGCGGTTCCGAAATCGACGCGGTGGCGCGTCTGGCCCTCTGGAAGCACGGCTGTGATTTCGCCCATGGCACCGGCCATGGCGTCGGCTCGTATCTGGCCGTCCATGAGGGCCCTCAGCGCATCGCCCGGACCGGCACCGAAAAGCTGCTGGAAGGCATGATGCTGTCCAACGAGCCCGGCTACTACAAGGAAGGCTCCTACGGCATCCGCATCGAGAACCTCATCCTGGTGACCCCAGCCGCCCAGATAGAGGGCGGCGACATCGCCATGCATGACTTCGAGACGCTGACCCTGGCGCCGATCGACATCAGCATGGTGCGAACGGATCTGCTGAACCGCGATGAACTGCACTGGCTCGACACGTATCACCAGCGCGTGCTGGCGGAGATAGGCCCGATGGTCGATGGCGAGACGCTGGCCTGGCTTGAGAAGGCGACAGCGCCACTGCCGCATGATGCGAAGATTTAGACGGGAGCCTCCAAGGGGCAGCGCTGCCCCTCATTGCCCTGCCGGGCATTTCTCCCCGTATAGTGACGGGGAAAAAGACGCTGTCATCCCTGCTTTCGCCAATCGCCAACGCTTCAAGAAGGGCGCCGAGGTCGCGGCCAGATCCCTTCTCCCCGTCACTATACGGGGAGAAGATGCCGGCAGGCAGATGAGGAGCAGCGCCAACGTTTGAAACGATGGCGCCGCGAACTTTATCCGACGAACTGCCGCGCCACGATCAACACAGCCGCACCCGCCAGGAACATCGACATCAGCCCGCCGCGCAGCGAGACAACAGCGGTGACGATCAGCGCCGCCCATTCCGCCGGTCCAGCACTGAGCGCCGCCGGAGCCACCAGCGTCGTCAGCACTGCCGCCGGCACGGCGTTGAGGCCAGCCTCTACGCGCGGATGGATGTTGTCGAAGCGCGAGATGACCAGATGCCCGCCGATGCGCGTGAGATAGGTGGCGATGGCGCCGGCGATGATGATCCAGAAGGTCGTGCTCATCGCTTTGCCTCCACGCCGCTGTGATGAGGAGGCAGGATGACCGCCAGGAGCACACCGGCGATGGCGCCGATCGAGACATGCCAGGGCGAACCCACCGTCTTGTAGGCGATGATGGAGGCGGCGGCACTGGCGATGACCACCGGCAGCCATAGCGGCCGCTTGCGGAAGCCCAGCACAAGGCCAAGGAAATAGATCGGCAACAGGAAATCGATGCCCAGCGCATGGGTGTCGGGAATAAGCTTGCCAAACACCGCACCGAGCGCACTCTCGACCACCCAGAACACATAGACCGGCAAGCCGAGCCCCAGATACCAGGCGAAGCCGACCGTCTTGCCCGAGACCGCCCTTGCCTCGGCCACCGCGAACTGCGGATCGGTGAGGATGAAATAGCCGAGTGCCTGCTGGATGACCGGCCAGTGCGCGATGCGCCGGCCAATGCCGGCAGAATAAAGCACGTGGCGGAAATTGACCGCAAAGATCGACAGCACGATCAGCCACGGCTGGACATGCTGACCGAACAATTCAATGCCTACCATCTGGCTGGCGCCGCCGAAGATCAACGCGCTCATCAGGAATGCTTCGAGCACGGAAAATCCGTTGTCCACGGCAATCGCGCCGAACAGGAGCGCGAACGGCGCCGAGGCCACGACGACGGGCATCGAAAGCCGCACGCCGTCCCAGAAATCGCTTCTTGTGCGGCTTTCCGACATTACTTCCGCCGACATCGACCACTCCCTGGGAAAGCGTGTGATGTAGGGAGCGCTACCTGCCTTGTCACACGAATTCGCTTGAGCCAAACGATCAGCGGAAATGATCGACGCCCAACGCCAGGTCAGCCACGCGTCGCTTCGATCGCCCTGCCCCAGTCAAGCAGCGGCCTGGCGCCCAGCGTGAAATCAACGAGCTCGTCGACCAGTTCCGGACCGTGGATACCGTTCGGGTCTATCACATGGCGGACGACGAAATGCCGGTTGCGGATAGCCGCCACGAGGTCGACGTCCCCTACATGTTCGAAGCCGCGCGGCGTGCGCTTCATGCCGCCTTCCGTGTCGAGTTCAAGGCCCTTTTTCTTCAACGCCGCCACCATGGCACGGAACCTGTCCGGCTGTGCCGCGATCGATCGTCGAATAGCCATCAGCAGCGCCGCCTCCGGCTGCCACCAGGCAACGCCGGCAAAGCAACCCTCCAGCCCGATATGGACGTAGAACACGCCCTGCTCCGCCTTGCTGCCGTCGGGCGACAGGATCGCCGACAGATGCCGATTGTACGGACGCTTGTCTTTGGCGAACCGCACGTCGCGATTGATCCGGAACAGCGACTTCTTGCGATCGCCACGCAGACCCAGCCCCGCCGCTGAAAACCGTTCGGTCAGCGTGTCGACCAGATCGCCCATGGGATCGCGCAATTCCTGTTCGAAGAGGTCGCGGTTTTCGAGGAACCACTCCCGGCTCTGGTGGAAATCGAGCGCTTTCAGGAACGGGATGGCCTTTGGGCCAAACCCTTTGAATGCGCTTTCCATCACGCCTTGCCGATCCGCGCGAGCCAGGCATCCTCGTCGATCACCTCGATGCCGAGTTCGCTGGCAAGCTTCAGTTTCGAGCCAGCACCTGGTCCGGCGACCACCAGATCGGTCTTCGCGGAAACCGATCCCGCGACCTTCGCGCCGAGGCGCTCCGCCATCGCCTTGGCTTCGGAGCGCGTCATCTTCTCCAGCGAGCCGGTGAAGACGACCGTCTTGCCGGCAACCTCGCTGTCGGCCGAGACGTTGACGATATACGGCTTCGGACGGACCTGCAGGAGCAGCGCGTCCAGCACGTCATCGTTGCGCTCATTGCCGAAGAAATCTCGAAGCGCATCGATCACCGTGTCGCCGATACCGTTGACCGACGGGAATACGGTGTGCGGATCTTCAGCGGCCGCCGTCTCCCTGCCGACGCGGATCAATTCCTCGATGGTCGAGAACGTGCGGGCTAGCACTGCGGCCGTCGTTTCGCCGATATGGCGGATGCCCAGCGCGAAGATGAAGCGGTCGAGTTCGGGTTCGCGGCGCGAATCGATGGCGGCGAACAGCTTGTCGAGGCCTTCATAATTGCGATCCTCGACACTGCGCACATTCTTGCGCGTCTTGCCGGACGCCGCCTCGCGCTGCCGGGCCTGCTCCTCGCGCCGTTCGGCCAGCGCCCGGGTGACGGCGGGGCGGCGATCCCTGAGCGTGAAGATATCGGCGGCTGTCTTGATCAGCCCCGCATTGAAGAAGGTGTCGATGTTTTCCGCACCGAGGCCCTCGATATCCAAGGCACCGCGTGACACGAAATGGCGCAATCGTTCCACGGCCTGCGCGGCACAGATCAGCTCGCCGGTGCAGCGGCGGCGGGAATCTTCCTTGCCGGTCTTCTCATTGATCTCGCGCGTCGCCGGCGAGCCGCAGATCGGACAGGTGTGCGGGAATTCGTAAGGCACGGCATCGGCCGGACGCTTGTCGATGACGACGCTGACGATCTGCGGAATGACATCCCCGGCCCGCTGGATCACCACCGTATCGCCGATGCGTACATCGATACCGTCGCGGATCGGCTGGCCCGTACTGTCCAGGCCCTTGATGTAGTCCTCATTGTGAAGCGTCACGTTTTCGACCACGACGCCACCAACAGTTACCGGTGCCAGCCGCGCGACCGGCGCCAGCGTGCCGGTACGGCCGACCTGGATGTCGATCTTCTGCACGGTGGTCATGGCCTGTTCGGCGGGGAATTTGTGAGCGACGGCCCAGCGCGGTTCGCCGGTCACGAACCCCCATCTGCGCTGCAGTTCCAGCTGGTCGACCTTGTAGACGACGCCGTCAATGTCGTAGCCCAGCGAAGAGCGCTGCTCCTCTATCCGGTGATAGTGCGCGATCAGTTCGTCGGCCGACTTCGCCCGCACCATCAGCGGACTGATCTTGAACCCCCACTCCGCGAATTTTTGGACCGATTCGTACTGGGTTGGAGCGGGGTCCTCCGTTGTGTAGCCCCAGGCATAGGCGAAGAATTTTAGGTTGCGGCTGGCGGTGACCGACGAATCCTTCTGGCGCAGTGACCCTGCCGCCGTATTGCGCGGATTGACGTAGTCCTGGCCGCCGGCGGCGGCCGAGCGCTGCTTCAGCGCCTCGAATTCCGCATAGGTCATGTAGACCTCGCCGCGTATCTCGATGGTCTCCGGCCAGCCCGAGCCCTTCAGTCTTGCGGGGATGTCGGCGATGGTCCTCAGATTGGCGGTGATGTCCTCGCCCACAGTGCCGTCGCCTCGCGTCGCGCCCTGCACGAACACGCCGTTCTCGTACCGCAGCGAAGCCGACAGCCCGTCGATCTTCGGTTCGGCCGTGAAAGCGATGTCGAGGTCTTTGTCGCGGTCGAAGAAGCGCCGGCCGCGTTCGATGAAGTCGGCGACATCCTCGTCGGTATAGGCCTTGGCGAGGCTAAGCATCGGCACCACATGGCGCACCTTGGCAAAGCCTTCCGCCGGCGGCGCGCCCACCCTGCGCGATGGCGAATCCTCGCGCACGAAGGCGGGGAACCGCTCCTCGATGGCAAGGTTGCGGCGCCGCAGCGCGTCATATTCGGCGTCGGTGATCGTCGGCGCGTCCTCGGCATGGTAGCGCCGGTCATGACCGGCGATCTCCTCGGCCAGCCGCTGGAGCTCGGCCTCGGCCTCGCTTTCGGTAAGGGCGTCGACTGGTTTCTCGGACATGATTTCAAACCCGGCTGCTGGAGCAATTCCAGGAAAAGTGTGAAGCGGTTTTCCGCCCGGAATCGCGTCAAAACAAAGAGATAGAGCGGGTCTGCGTTTCCTTGAAACGATGATCCGCCCTATCGAAGCGCGACAATAGATCAGGATTGGGATCGAAGGGAGCCGAATTCTGATAAAACCGCGCTGAAACAGCGGGATGGAGCCATATGCTGACTCTGCCCCGAAGGCTGATCGCGACCGTCGTTAAAGCCTATGAAACAGCGGTATTTTCGCGCAGCAGCCGCTCGGCGGCGGCACGCGCCTCGTCGGTGATCGTGGCGCCGGCTAGCATGCGCGCGATCTCTTCCTGCCGCGCCGGCCGATCCATCTCGGCGATGCCGGTGGCAACCCGGTCCGAGCCGCCCGATTTCGAAATCAGGAAATGCGTCGCCGCGCGCGCCGCCACCTGCGGCGCATGCGTGACCGACAGCACCTGCACGCGCTTCGACAGCCGCGCCAACCGCTGGCCGATGGCATCCGCCACCGCGCCGCCAACGCCGGTGTCGATCTCGTCGAAGACCAGCGTCGGCGCCGAACCGCGATCGGCCAGCGCCACCTTCAATGCCAGCAGGAAGCGCGAGAGTTCGCCGCCGGAGGCAACCTTCATCATAGGGCCGGGCCTAGTGCCCGGATTGGTGCGGACCCAGAATTCGATCTGGTCGATGCCTTCTTCCATCCGACTTTCGCTGTCACTCGACATTTCGACGATGAATTCGGCCCGTTCGAGTTTCAGCGCCGGCAGTTCTGCCATCACGGCCTTGGTCAGCCCGACGGCTGCCGCATGACGAAGCGACGAAAGCTGCGCTGCGGAAACATCGTAGGCCTCGCGCGCGGCTGCAGCCTGCTTTTCCAACCCGTGCAAACGCCCCTCACCGGCATCGAGATCGGCAAGGTCGGCTGCCATCGTGTCGCGCAACTGCGCCAGATCATCGACGGCGACGCTGTGCTTGCGCGAGGCGGCGCGCAGCGAGAACAGTCGCTCTTCCGCCTTCTCCAGCCGCTGCGGGTCATATTCGGCGGCGCGAAGTGCCGCCTCGACGCCCGATTGCGCCGCGTCCAGCGACAGCATCGCCTCGTCCAGCGACTTGACGACATCGTCGAGCAGGCCGGGTGCTTCGGTCACCTTGCGCTGCAGCCGCCGCAAAAGGCTCGCCAGTTGCGGCAAGGGCGAGGACGGGCCGGAAAGCACGTCCTGCGCGTCATGGATTTCAGAGGCGATCTTTTCCGCCCGCATCATGGATGTGCGCACTTCCGCAAGCTGCGTCTCCTCGCCCGGCTGCGGATCGAGCTTGGTCAGTTCGGCAACCGCCGCGCGCAGATAGTCCGCTTCGCGCGCCGCTGCTTCGACCTTGGCGCGATGCCGCGAGAACTCCTGCTCGCAGGCGCGCCAGTGCCGCCACGCCTCCCCGGTTGCCCGCACAGCGCCGAGATGGCCGCCGAAGGCGTCGAGCACTTCGCGATGCGCGCCTGGATCGACAAGGGCGCGCTCGTCATGCTGGCCATGGATCTCGACCAGCGCGCGGCCGACATCGCGCATCAGTGTGACGCTGGACGGCTGGTCGTTGACGAAGACGCGGGTGCGGCCATCCGCCGTCTGCACGCGGCGCAGGATGATGTCGCCATCATCGTCTATGGCATTGTCGGCAAGCAGCGTTCGGGCCGGATGGTTGCGCGGCACGTCGAACACGGCGATGACCTGGCCTTGCGTGGCACCGTGGCGCACGAGCGAAGCGTCGCCGCGCGAACCAAGCGCCAGCGACAAGGCATCGAGCAGGATGGATTTGCCGGCACCGGTCTCGCCGGTCAGCACGGAAAGACCGGGCTGGAAGTCGATATCCAGCTTCTCGATCAGGACGATATCGCGGATCGACAGTCTGGAAAGCATCAGAACCCGGACCTATTGCATGTCGCCCAAAAGTGGACCCGGCTTTGGGGTAACGACATGCACAAAAACAAAAGACTTAGAGCGCGTCGCATCGATCCGTTCAAGCACGACGCGCTTCAAGGCGGCACGCGACCCATGGGAGTCGCTGCGCCGCACTATCTTTTTGTTTGAGCTTCGGATCAATCCGAAAACCGCTGCGCGCTTCGGTCCGAATGCTCTTACGCAGGTTCCGGTTTTGCGACAAGAACCCGCGACAAACAAAGAAAACCACGCAGACGGCGCGTTGGCGAAGCCCACGAAGTCTGCTTGGGGTCAGGCCCCGGTGATCAGCTTGCCGGCCTTGGAAATCCACGAACCGGCATTCTCGCGCGGCTCAAGCCCATTGCTCTGCAGGAGCTTGTAGGAATCCTTGTACCACTGGCTGTCAGGATAGTTGGTCCCGAGCACGGCCGCGGCCGTCTGCGCTTCCGAGGTCAGCCCCATCGCGTAGTAGCTTTCTGCCAGGCGCGCGAGCGCCTCCTCGACATGGCGGGTGTTGGAATAGTTCTCCACCACCACGCGGAACCGCTTGACGGCGGCGATGTATTCGCGACGCTCGAGATAGTAACGGCCGATCTGCATTTCCTTGCCGGCGAGCTGGTCGTTGGCGAAGCGCATCTTTTCCTTGGCATCGTCGACATATTCGGAATTCGGCCAGCGCGTCACCAGGTCCTGCATCGTCTGCATGGTCTGGCGCGCTTCCTTCTGGTCCTGCGTCACGTCCTTGATCTGCCGGTAGTAGCTCAGGCCAATGATGTACTGGGCGTAGGCGGCATCATCGGTCGACGGATAGAGCGTGAGGTAACGCTTGGCGGCGCTGATCGCGTCGTCATACTTGCCCTGGCGATAATCGGCGAAGGCACCCATCACCATCGATTTGCGGGCCCATTCCGAATAGGGGTGCTGGCGGTCGACAGCGTCGAACTTGCGGCTCGCCTCCTGCAGGCGCCCGGCATTCAGATTGGCAAGGCCCTGATTGTAGAGAACGTCGCCCGGTTCGGTCTGGTCGACATAGGTCGAGAGATCGAGATCCTTCTTCTTATCCGACATGCAGGCTGACAGCAGAAGCGATGGAACAACCACCGAAAGCGCTAGGAAAACGGCCTGTTGCGGCGCTTTCGATTGACCAATTCGCTTGAAGAACATGATTATATTCCGCCCTTTCGGCGTCATTTCAGCCATCGGCAGCAGCCATAAACCATAACCGCCTTACCCGGCAACGCTATCGACGGCCAATCGCACATTTTTGTGGCGTATTGGCGCCGCTTGCCCGCCTGTGCGATTTAGCCGGCCAGTGATGCACTCCTGCAACACAAGCCGACACTGATAAAGCGCGAAAAACGTTAAAAGGCCGTATGATAGCGCGCAGGGAGCACGCACGTGACGTGTTTTCGAAACCGCGAGCGGAGAGCATCGAAATACACTCACAAGCGACGGAAAACCGCCAGAAGGAGCTGTTGATGGAGTTTCCGGATGCCCGCCGGAATCAGATCATCCAGGGCGCGTAGACGGGCGCGTTGACGGCGCTCATCTCGGCGGTGCGGCCACGCTCATTGCGGGTCGTCTCGACGATCTCGAAAGCCGACCGGTCCGACAAAAGCCGGCGCAGCGCCGCCGCATTCAGCCTGTGGCCGCCACGGTAGGACCGGAAGCAGCCGATGAACCGGGCGCCCGCCAGCGCCAGGTCGCCCATCGCGTCCAAAGTCTTATGGCGCGCGAACTCGTTGGGATAGCGCAGTCCGCCCATGTTGATCACGCGGTTGTCGTCACCGATCACCAGCGAGTTCTCAAGCGAGGAGCCGAGCGCGTAACCGGCAGCCCACAGCCGCTCCACATCCTTCATGAAACCAAAGGTGCGGGCGCGCGCGATGTCGCGGCGAAAAATGTCGGCATTGATGTCGGAAGCAAACAGCTGGCGGCCGATCGCCGGGCTTTCAAAATCGATCTCGACCTCGAAGCGAGTGCCGCCATAAGGCCTGAACTCCGCCCACGATGCGCCGTTCTCGATTCGAACCGGCTTGAGCACGCGAATGTAGCGGCGCTTGACCGGCAGCGTGTCGATGCCCGCCTGGTCGATGGCATCCACGAACATGATCGAGCTGCCATCCAGGATCGGAACCTCGTTGCCATCGATCTCGATAACGACGTTGTCGATGCCAAGGCCAAAGAGCGTGGCCATCAGATGCTCGACCGTGGCGATATGCTCGCCCGAGGGATCGCCAAGCATGGTGCAGAGATCGGTCGCGCCAACCTCGGAGACAAGCGCGCGAAACTCGCTGGCTTGGCCGTTTCCACTCGAAAGCTGGAAGATGACACCGGTATCGGCATCGGCCGGCAGAAAATGTACGGTAACCGGGTTGCCGCTGTGAACGCCGGTGCCAGTCAGCGTCGCACGCGATTTTAGCGTCGTCTGGTAGTCGTGCAAAACAATCCCCATAAGCCCATGGTGCCTACGTCCGCTTCTCCAACCCCAAGGCGCGGCTCTTCAATGAATCGGCAGGCGGGCCCACTTCCCCGAGACTCCCAGCACGCCGACTTTCGTCGGTGGCGAAGATAATGGTCGGGCCGGGAGACTCCAAATCACGGTTTCTTACTCTTTGTAACGGCGATCTGGAACATGTACGGCGCCATAGCGCCTTGTTTTAACATCACTTTCAACGTTAACAGGCAAACAATTTCTTGCTTGCCTGTTAACAATTGTTACGGGCCGTTAACGGATCAGTTGGCCTGGCGGCGCAGGAACGCCGGAATCTCCAGCTGATCGTCTTCCTGAGTCGCCCTTGGCTGCGGCGACAGACGGCCCTGATCATCCAACTGGCCACGGCGCGGCGCGTAGAGTTGTGCGTCCTGGCTGGAAAGGCGGCGCACTTCCGGTGCCGCCTGGCGCAGCTTCGGCTCGCGCGGCTGCGCTGGCTGAAGCCGTGCCGGCTCCTCTTCGCGGCGGGTCAGGCCGTTGGTCAGGCGCTTCAGCAGCCCCATCGGTCCGCTGTTCTCATGATGATCGGCCGGCCGGCTCTTGGACTCCACCTCGGCCTTCACCTGCGGGGGAAAATCCTCGACGCGTGGCATGCGCTGGGGCGCCACGGCAACCGGCTGCTGGACTTCACGCTGCTGCGGAGCAGGCTGCATCATCTGCTGGACAACGGGCTGCACCATCGGCTGTGGCTGGGCGGGCGGTGCCTGGAAGATCTTGCTCTGCGGGCGGAATTCGTCCGCGTGGGCAACCGGCATGGGGCGAGCCTGAGCCATGGCCGCGGCATTCGCCTCGGCAAGCTGGATCGCCTCGGCGACCGGGTCCATGGCGCGCGGCTCGTACATCGCCTGCTGGACAGGTGTCGGGCGGCTTTCCTGGGCAACGGCCGGACGGCCGGACGGCTTCTGCGGAGCCGTGCGGATCGAGATCGGCGCGGCGGCGATTTCGGCTGCCGTCTTGTCGATGCCGGTGGCGACCACCGAGACGCGGATGACGCCTTCGAGTTCCTCGTCGAAGGTGGCGCCCAGGATGATGTTGGCGTCCTGGTCGACCTCCTCGCGAATGCGGGTTGCCGCCTCATCGACTTCGAACAGGGTCAGGTCGCGACCGCCGGTGATTGAGATCAGCAGGCCCTTGGCACCCTTCATCGAGGTCTCGTCGAGCAACGGGTTGGCAATCGCCGCTTCGGCGGCGGCCATCGCGCGGCCCTCGCCCGAAGCTTCGCCCGTGCCCATCATCGCCTTGCCCATCTCGCGCATCACCGAACGCACGTCGGCGAAGTCGAGGTTGATCAGGCCTTCCTTGACCATCAGGTCGGTGATGCAGGCAACACCGGAGTAGAGCACCTGGTCGGCCATGGCAAAGGCATCGGCGAAGGTCGTCTTGTCATTGGCCAGCCGGAACAGGTTCTGGTTCGGGATGACGATCAGCGTATCGACGCACTTCTGCAGTTCCTCGATGCCCAGATCCGCCGTCTTCATGCGGCGCTGGCCCTCGAAATGGAAAGGCTTGGTGACGACGCCGACGGTGAGAATGCCCTTTTCACGGGCGGCGCGGGCAACGACAGGAGCCGCACCCGTGCCGGTGCCGCCGCCCATGCCGGCGGTGACGAAGCACATATGCGTGTTGGTCAGATGATCGAGGATCTCGTCGATACATTCTTCCGCCGCCGCACGGCCGACCTCCGGCTGCGATCCTGCGCCGAGGCCCTCGGTGACATGCGCGCCAAGCTGGATCAGCCGCTCGGCCTTCGACATTGTAAGCGCCTGTGCGTCAGTGTTGGCCACTACGAACTCGACGCCGCGCAAGCCGGCGGTGATCATGTTGTTGACGGCATTGCCGCCGCCGCCGCCAACACCGAACACGGTGATGCGCGGCTTCAGCTCGGTGATATCCGGCTTCTGCAGATTGATGGTCATTGTCTCCGTCCTTTGCCTTTCACGCCGCTTCGCCGCCGCGGCCGCCTATGGGGCTGTCCCCGTCAATTCAAAAACTGTCTCTCAACCACTGACTCATGCGATGCAGTTTTCCGCCCGTTCCAGTCATTCTGAGACCAGAATTCCTTTCGCGGGATGGCTCTCGAAGCTCGCCATCTGCGGATAGATCAGAAGCCCCACCGGCGCCGAGAAGGCCGGTCCCTTGGCTGCTTCCGGCAGGCCCGCCACGCCGAGCGGGCGGCCGATGCGTACATTTCGGCCGAGAATGCGGCGCGCCGCCTCCGGCAGGCCGGCAAGCTGGCTGGCGCCGCCGGTCAGCACGACGCGCTTGCCCACCGCATTGCCGTAGCCGGACTTGTTGAGCCGGTCGCGCAGCAGTTCCAGCGTCTCGTCGATGCGCGCGCGGATGATGCGCGTCATCACCGAGCGCGGGATCTGCAAAGGAACGTCGCTGTCTTCGCCGATCGGCTGGATCGAGACCAGGTCGCGATCATCCGCACTGCCCGGCAGCGCCGAACCATGCATCACCTTTAGCCTCTCGGCGGCCTCAAGCGAGGTCGAAAGCCCCTTGGCCATGTCGAGCGTCACGTGATTGCCGCCGATCGCGATGGCGTCGGCATGCACAAACTTGCCTTCCGAGAACACCGAGATCGTCGTCGTGCCGCCACCCATGTCGATGCAGGCGGCGCCCATTTCGAGCTCGTCGTCGACGAGGGCCGCAAGCCCGCTGGCATAGGGCGTCGCCACCATGCGCTCGACCGACAAATGCGAACGGTTGATGCAGAGTTCCAGATTGCGCACCGGTGCCGCGTCGCCCGTCAGCACATGCATGTCGACACCGAGTTGGTCGCCGACCATGCCGCGTGGATCGCGCACGCCACGCTCGGCATCCAGCGAAAAGCCCACCGGCAGTGAATGGATCACCTCGCGCTCGCTCTTCAGCGCCTGCTTGGCGCCAGCGGCAAGCACGCGCTTGACGTCGGCTTCGTCGGCCTCATGGCCGCCAAGGTTGATGGTGGCCGAGAAGGTTTCGCTCTTCAGCCGTCCGGCCGTCATGTTGACGATCAGCGAATCGACTGTCAGCCCCGCCATGCGCTCGGCCGCGTCGACGGCAAGCCGGATGGCGTGCTCGGGCGCGATCGAGATCGACGACGACGCCCGATTTCACGCCCTGTGATTTCTGGTGACCAATGCCAATCACCTGGATGCGGTGCGAGCGTCCGCGCAAAAGCTTGCCGTCATCGTTTGGCTTGAGCTTGGCCACCATGCAGCAGACCTTGCTCGAACCGACATCCAGCACCGTAAGGAGCCGGACCGGCGCGACGAGGAATCGCCTTGACCGCCAAGCCAGCTCATATCTTCGTCTCCGGCTTGCGCTTCAGGGTCTTGGGCTTTTCGTTGAGCGCGGCTTCGCGCTGCGTCGCCGCTTCCGCCGACAGCTGCACGACGAGGCGATCGGAAAGGCGCATGTCGACAGCGGCGATGTCGCGCGACAGCAATCCGTCATCCTTGTCCAGCTTGACGAGCTCAGCAAGCGCCTCGTCCTCGTCCTCCTCGGGCAGCTTGACCGTGACGCCATTGTCCAGCTTCAGGTCCCAGCGCCGGTCGCCAATGCGGATGTAGCCCTTGATACGCGCCGCGAGCTCCGGGTATTTTTCGACCTTGACCAGGAAATCGGGGGCTTGCGCCGGCGCGCCGGCGCCGACGAGCAGCGGCAACAACACCTGCTTGCCGCCGGAGAACGGCGCGATCACCGCGCCGGAGCGCTCGATGACCGACAGGTCACTGCCTTGCTGCCAGAGCGCGAAAGGCTGACGCTCCTCGACACGCACTTCCAGCGTATGCGGATAGACCTTGCGCACGGCCGCGACCTCGACCCAGGGCAGCGTAGCGATACGCTCCCGCGCAGCCTCGGCGTTGAAGCCGATCAGCGATGTCCAGCCGTCGAGCTGCAGCCTGTCCAGGATGTCGATTTCGGACGTCTGCTGATTGCCGACCACCTTCACCTGATCAACGGCAAAGCCGGTGCGAGCGGTGATGTTCTGGACGACGCCGTCAACGTCGCCGCCAAGATAGGCGCCATAGATGGCACTCGACCCCAGCAGCACGGCCGAGAGCATCGTCGCCGAGAAGGGTGGGGCCTTGAAATCCCCCTCACCCAGACGCGCCAGAACGCGCACCGGCCGGCGAAACATGCGCGGCAGCACGAAATGGTCGAACGACAACGGCAGACCGAACAGCGTCGGCCCGGCCGCGCCCTTCCTCTGACCTTGTCCCCATTTCAACGCAGACACGAAGCGTCCTCCACCATCCAACTCAACAACTCACCGAACGAGTGCCCCGCTTGCGCGGCTATTTCCGGCACCAAGGACGTCGGCGTCATGCCCGGCTGGGTGTTAACCTCGAGCCAGACAACCTCGCCGTTCTCGGAGTGACGATCGTCGTAACGGAAGTCCGACCGCGAAACGCCTCGACAGCCGATAGCTTGGTGAGCCTTGAGCGCCAGTGTTTGTATTTTTTGGTAAATATTCGGTGAAACTTTTGCGGGGCATTCGTGCTTTGAGCCGCCAGCCACATATTTTGAATCATAGTCGTAGAAGGAATGGCCGGTCGGAATGATCTCGCAGACGCCGAGCGCGACGTCGCCCATCACCGCGCAGGTAAGCTCCCGGCCGTGCACATAGCGCTCGACCATGACGATATCGCCATATTTCCACTCGGATGAACCGATGACCTGCGGCGGATGCGATTGCCCCTCATGCACGATGACGACGCCGAAGCTCGACCCTTCGCTGACCGGCTTGACCACATAGGGCGGCTTCATCGGATGCTTGTTTTGAATGGCGAAGCGATTGGTGACCTTTGATTCGGCAACCGGAATGCCGACGGTCTTGGCGATCTTCTTGGCCTGCTCCTTGTTCATCGCCAGCGCCGAGGCAAGCACGCCGGAATGGGTATAGGGAATGCCGAGATATTCGAGGATGCCCTGGATGGTGCCGTCCTCACCGAAAGGCCCATGCAGCGCGTTGAAGGCGACATCCGGCTTGAGCTCGGCAAGCACCGAGCTGACATCACGGCCGACGTCGACGCGCGTGACCTGATAACCTTCCTGCTCGAGCGCATCGGCACACGACTTTCCCGAGGACAAGGACACGGGCCGCTCGGACGAAAAACCACCCAGCAGGACGGCCACATGCTTGTTTTTCATTCCCCGTCATCCCCTCTCACGGCGGACCAAAAACCAAGATTTTCCGCAACATCGAGTCCGAGTCTCCCGGCAGGTTGCCCCCCCCAGACGGAAAACGCTGAAAACGCGTCGAACGACTCAAATCAGGAAACGCTTTTCAGCAGAGAATCAGAGAGTTGATTCACTGGCAAGTACTTACGATTCCGAGAGATTCACTTTCTGAGAAAATGGATGCGAAAACCGTGTCGTTGAGTCATTACTGCAACGTTGCGGGACGGTTTTGGCCTCATTGAAGTTCATGTATCACATGAACTTCAATGAGCCTCCTAGAGGAGCTGTCCGAGAAACTCCTGGACGGCATGGCCCGGCCGGAAATCGCCGATGCGCTTGATCTCCCACTGCAGCCGGATGCCCGAATTTTCGAGCACCCGCGTGCGCACCGTTTCACCCAGATATTCGAGGTCGTAGCCGGTCGCGGTGCCGGTGTTGATCATGAAGTTGCAATGCATCGGCGACATCTGAGCGCCGCCGATCATCAGGCCGCGACAGCCTGCCTTGTCGATTTCCTTCCAGGCCGAGGTGCCCTCGGGATTCTTGAAGGTTGATCCCCCAGTCTTTTCGCGGATCGGCTGCACGGTTTCGCGGTGGTTCTGGACGGCGTCCATCGCCGCCTTGATAGCCGCCTTGTCCTCGGCAAAGCCTTCAAACACGGCCGAGGTGAAGATCAGCCCGGCGGGTGCCGCCGAATGGCGATAGGCATAGCCCATCTCGGCATTGCTCAGCATATGGACATTGCCCTTGCGATCGAGCGCCCGCACCTCGACGACGCGCTCGCGCGTCTCGACGCCATTGGCGCCGGCATTCATCCTGAGCGCGCCACCGATGGCGCCGGGAATGCCGTGGTAGAAGTGAAAGCCGCCAATGCCCGCCTCATAGGCGACAGCGGCAACGCGCTTGTCGGGAGTGGCGGCCCCCGCCTTGATCGTGGCCGGGCCAGTGACCTCGGCGTCGCCAAAGCCCTTCGCCGAAAGCCGGATGACAAAACCCGTAATGCCGCCGTCGCGAACCAGCAGGTTCGAGCCGACACCGACGACGGTCAGCGGAATCTCTTCGGGAACCGCTCTCAGGAACGTGGCGAGGTCGTCCTCATCCGCCGGCTGGAACAGCGCCTCCGCCAGTCCCCCGGCACGGAACCAGGTGATCTTGTCCATCTCGGCATTGGGCGTGATACGGCCGCGCAGGCCGGCAAGCCGGTCTCCAAGCTGATCAATCAACGCCTGGCCGCGCATCATGAAGCGGTACCGCCGAGTTCCTTGGGCAGCGCATAGGCCCATTGGGTGATGTTGCCGGCGCCGAGGAAGACGACGAAATCACCGGGCTTGGCGATATCGCGGATGATCGGCGCGATCGCGGCGGGGCTTTCGATGTAGCGCGCGTCTCGATGGCCGCCGGCGCGGATGCGCGATACCAGCGCATCGGAGGTCACGCCGTCGATCGGCTCCTCGCCCGCGGCGTAGACCGGCGCCACCATGACGGTGTCGGCATCGTTGAAGCAGACAGAAAACTCGTCGAACAGATCATGCAGGCGCGTAAAGCGATGCGGCTGGGCGATAGCAATGACACGGCCCTTGGTGGCGCCGCGCGCCGCCTTCAGCACCGCCGTGATCTCGACCGGATGGTGGCCGTAGTCGTCGAAGATGTCGACGCCGTTCCAGGAACCGGTATGGGTGAAGCGCCTCTTGACGCCGGCGAAGGAGGACAGCCCCTTCTTGATCGCTTCGGCGGACAGGCCAAGCTCATGGGCGACCGCGATCGCCGCCGTCGCGTTGGAGACGTTGTGGCGACCGGGCATCGGCAGCCGCAGGCCGGAGATCGTGGTCTCGCCGCGCGTCTTGCGGTCGCGGATCACCACGTCGAATTCCGAGGCTGGACCATCCGTACGATGGTTGGTGAAGCGGACGTCGGCCTGCGCGTTCTCGCCATAGGTGATGACGCGGCGGTCCTCGATGCGTCCGACCAGCGCCTGCACCTCCGGATGATCGGTGCACATCACGCCAAAGCCGTAGAACGGCACATTCTCGACGAACTGGCGGAACGCCTCGCGCACCTTGTCGAAACTGCCATAGTGGTCGAGATGTTCAGGATCGATGTTGGTGACCACCGCAATATCGGCCGGCAGCTTCAAGAAGGTGCCGTCGCTCTCGTCGGCCTCGACCACCATCCATTCGCCATCCCCCATGCGGGCATTGGTGCCATAGGCATTGATGATACCGCCATTGATCACGGTCGGGTCGAGCCCGCCGGCTTCCAGCAGCGTCGCCACCATCGACGTGGTCGTCGTCTTGCCATGCGTGCCGCCGATCGCCACGGCCTGGCGGAAGCGCATCAGTTCGGCCAGCATCTCGGCGCGGCGCACGATCGGCAGCAGCTTTTCACGCGCCGCCTTCAGCTCGGGATTGGATTTCTTGATCGCGGTGGAGACGACCACCACCTCGGCATCGCCGAGATTGTCGGCGTGGTGGCCGACGAAGCACTCGATGCCCTTGTCGCGCAGCCGTTGCACATTGGCGCTGTCGGACTGGTCCGAGCCCTGCACCTTGTAGCCGAGATTGTGCAGCACCTCGGCGATGCCGCTCATGCCGATGCCGCCAATGCCGATGAAATGCACAAGCCCGATAGTCCGCGGCATCTTCATGCGTGCGTCCCCTTCCTGAATTCCGAAACAGATTTTCTGGACGCAATAGCCTCTGTCAGATCGGCGAGCAACCGTGCCGCGTCGGGCCTTCCGGCCGACTTCGCCGCTGCCGCCATTGTCGCCAGCCGCCCGGGGTTGTCCATCAGCCCGCCAACCAGCGCGGCGACGCGCTCGGGCGAGAGCGTGGATTCCGGATGGACCTCGGCGCCACCGGCCGCGGCAAGGGCCGCCGCGTTCGCCGCCTGGTCATGGTCGAGCGCATGCGGATAGGGCACCAGCAGTGCCGGCCGGCCGATGACGGCGATCTCCGACACGGTCGAGGCGCCGGATCGCGACACCACCAGATGCGCCGCTGCCATACGCGCCGCCATATCGGTGAAGAAGGGCGACACCTGCACATCGACACCGAGCGCGGCATAGGCAGCCTTCACCCGCGCCACGTCGTCGGCACGTGCTTGTTGCGTGATCACCAGCCGCTTGCGCTGCGCCTCGGTGAGCATGGCGACCGCCGCCGGCACCGCGTCGGAGAAGAATTGCGCGCCCTGGCTGCCGCCGAACACCAGAAGCCGGAAAGTCTGCTCGCCGGATGACTCGCTGTAGGGCGTCTTTGCCGCCTCCAGAACGGCGGGCCGAACCGGATTACCGGTCGTCACCGTCTTGGCGCCTGCGGCACTCGAATCCTCGGGCAGGAACCCGCCGGCAATGGCGTCGACGCGCCCGGCCAGCGCCCGGTTGGCGCGCCCCATCACCGCGTTCTGTTCATGGATGAGCGTCGGCACCTTGCGTCGCGTGGCCGCGTAGAGCGGCGGCAGGGTCGGATAGCCGCCGAAGCCAACAACCACGTCCGGCCTGATCCTGCCGATGATGGCGGACGCCTGGCGCACACCGCGCCAGATCTTCCAGAACGCGCCAAGCACCGCCACCGGGTTCTTCGACCCCATGGTGGCCGACCGGATCGGATGAATGGCGGCGGCTGGGAAATTGCCGGCGAAACGCTCGGCGCGGTCGTCCGTGGCCAGATGCACCGTCCAGCCGCGCGCGATCAGCTCATGCGCCAGTGCCTCGGCCGGGAAGAGATGCCCGCCCGTTCCACCCGCCGCCAGAAGGATCGTCCCCCGCGCCATGTCACTCCGCCGGCATGGCGCGCTGCGACAGGCCAAAGCCCATCTGCTTGCGCTTTTCCGGCCGCTTGCGCGTCAGCGCCAGCACCATGCCCATCGAGATCGCGATGGCGATCTGCGACGAACCGCCATAGGAGATGAACGGCAGGGTCATGCCCTTGGCCGGCACCAGCTGCAGGTTGACGCACATGTTGATGACAGCCTGCAGGCCAAACACGGTGACCAGACCGCCGACGGCGTAGCGCGTGAAATCGTCATGCTCCTTCAGCGCCGTATTGAGGCCGCGCAGGACGATGAAGGCGAAGATCGACATGATGAAGAAGCACATGATCAGCCCGAATTCCTCGCCGGCGACGGAGAAGACGAAGTCGGCGTGGCTGTCGGGGATGACCCGCTTGACGGTGCCCTCGCCCGGCCCGACGCCGAACCAGCCGCCATTGATCAGCGCGTCGCGGCCCATGTCGACCTGGAACGTATCGCCTTCGCCGGTCAGGAACTTGTCGATACGCAAGGCAACGTGCGGAAACACGGTGTAGGCTGCGAACACCCCGCCGACGCCTGTTGCACCCAGCACGGTGATCCAGATCCATGGCAGCCCCGCCATGAAGAACATGATGCCCCAGGTGCCGGTCGTCAGCATGGTCTGGCCGAGGTCAGGTTGCGCGACCAGCAGGGACACGACCAGTACCAGCAGCAGCATTGCAAACAAATTGCCTGGAATATCCGGCTGGCGTTTGTGTTCGGCGAACAGCCAGGCGCACATGATGACGAAGGCTGGTTTGAGGAACTCGGACGGCTGGATCGACAGGCCGGCGATCGACACCCAGCGCCGCGCGCCCTTGACCTCGACGCCGATGTAGAGAACCGCCACCATCAGAACCAGCATGATGCATAGCATGACCAGCGCCATGCGCCGGATCTGCCTGGATTCGAGGAAGGACACGGCCAGCATCACGCCGAGCGCCGGGACGGTGAAGATGATCTGTCTCGTGGCGAAGTGGAAACTGTCGAGGCCGATGCGTTCGGCCACTGCCGGGCTGGCGGCGAAGGACAGCACGATGCCGAGCCCCATCAGCGAAAGGAACGCTGCCAGGAACCAGCGATCGATCGTCCACCACCAGGTCGCAACCGGACTTTTGTCGAGACGGCTCTGCATTATCGTGCCCCTCCGATGGGTTTCACACCCTCGATAGCATTCGCGGCTTGCCTGAAGGCTTCGCCGCGCACTTCGAAATTCTTGAACTGGTCGAAACTGGCGCAGGCTGGCGACAACAGCACCACCGCCTCGCCGCTGCCGTCCTTGGCCGCATCATCAGCCGCATGCTCGACCGCCGCGGCCAGCGTGCCTGAGATCTCGTAAGGCACCGTCTCGCCGAGCGTCGCCGAAAAGGCGGGCGCTGCCTCGCCGATCAGATAGGCCTTGGCGATGCGCGGGAAGAAGCCGCGCAACGGCTCGATGCCGCCTTCCTTGGGCAAGCCGCCGGCAATCCAGTAGATGCGCGGGAAACTCGACAGCGCGGGCGCCGCCGCATCGGCGTTGGTTGCCTTGGAATCGTTGATGAACAGCACGTGGCCCTTGCGGCCGACCTGCTCCATGCGGTGTGCCAGCCCAGGGAAGCTTTCCAGCCCGGACTGTATTTCGCCCAGATCCAGCCCGACCTTGAGACAGGCGGCGACAGCGGCCAGCGCGTTCTGCGCATTGTGCTGGCCACGCAGCGAGCCAATGCCTTCGAGGAAAGCGACGCGGCTGTAGCGGCCATCGACCGCTTCCATCAGATCGCTGCCGTCAGCGAAATAGCCGTCGGTCAGCGGCAGCCGCTTGGAAATACGGATGACATGGCGGCCCGCCCGCTCCAGGCGATCGGCGATCTGGGCGCACCAGGAATCGTCGATGCCGATGATCGCCGTCTCGCTGCCGGCCACCAGCCGCTCCTTGATCAAAGCGTAGTGCTGCATCGTGCCGTGGCGGTCGAGATGGTCCGGCGTGAGGTTGAGCAGGATGCCCGCCGTCGGGTTGATCGAAGGCGCGAGATCAATCTGGTAGGACGAGCATTCGACGACATAGTGCCGCGAAGGCTCCGGCGGATCGAGCGTCATTACCGCGCGACCGATATTGCCGCCCATCTGCGTGTCGCGCCCCGCGGCTTTCAGGATATGCGCCGTCAGCGCCGTGGTCGTCGACTTGCCGTTGGTGCCGGTGATGGCGACGAAAGGTGCCGTCGGCGCCTGCAAGGTCCGTTCGCGGCAGAAAAGCTCTATGTCGCCTATGACCTCGACGCCGGCGCCCTTGGCCAGTTCCACCGTCCAGTGGGGCTTCGGATGCGTCAGCGGCACGCCGGGCGACAGCACGAAGGCCGAGAACTTAGCCCAGTCTGCGCCGCGCAGGTCGGCTGTGGGAATGCCCACTGCACCGGCCTTGGCGACGCTGTCGGGGTTGTCGTCCCAGGCCAGAACATCCGCCCCGCCCGCAATCAGCGCGCGTGCGGTGGCGATCCCCGAGCCGCCAAGCCCGAAGAGCGAAACACGCTTGCCAGAGAAGGATGCCGCGGGGATCAAACGATTGCCTATCTGAGCTTGAGGGTGGACAGGCCGACCAGCGCCAGGATGACGGCGATGATCCAGAAGCGGATCACCACCTGGCTTTCGGTCCAGCCGAGTTTTTCGAAATGATGGTGGATCGGCGCCATCAGGAACACGCGCTTGCCGGTCATCTTGAAGTAGCCGACCTGGATGATGACCGAGAGAATCTCGACCACGAACAGGCCGCCGACGATGACCAGCACGATCTCATGCTTGGTGGCGACCGCGACGGTTCCGATCAGGCCGCCCATGGCCAACGAGCCAGTATCGCCCATGAAGATCGCCGCCGGTGGCGCGTTGAACCACAGGAAGCCGAGGCCGGCGCCGATCACCGAGCCAAGCACGACAGCCAGTTCACCGGTGCCGGGCACGAAATGGATCTGCAGATATTCGGCGAAGACCGCGTTGCCGGAAAGATAGGCGATGACGCCGAAGGATGCCGCCGCGATCATGATCGGCACGATCGCCAGCCCGTCGAGACCGTCGGTCAAATTCACCGCATTGCCGGCGCCGACGATGACGAAGCACGAGAACGGGATGAAGAACCAGCCGAGATTGACCAGGAATTCCTTGGCGAAGGGGAAGGTCAGCGACGACGAGAACGGCGCCTGGCCATTGTGCACGATCACCCAGGCGGCGATGCCGGCGATGATGAATTCGAGCCCGAGCCGCGCCTTGCCGGAAAAGCCTAGATGCGACTGTTTCGTGACCTTCAGATAGTCGTCGTAGAAGCCGATCGAGCCAAAGCCGATGGTCACCAGCAGCACCACCCAGACATAGATGCTCGACAGGTTCGCCCACAGCAGCGACGAGCCGATGATACCGGACAGGATCATCAGCCCGCCCATGGTCGGCGTGCCCGCTTTCTTGAAATGCGTCTGCGGCCCGTCGGCGCGGATCGGCTGGCCCTTGCCTTGCCTGAGCCGCAGCGAATTGATGATGGTCGGTCCGAAGATGAAGACGATCAGCGCCGAGGTGATCAGCGCCCCGCCGGTGCGGAACGTGATATAGCGGAAGACATTGAAGACCGAGATCTTGTCCGCAAAATCGACGAGCAGTGTGAACATGCGATTTTCGTCCCCCGGACTGACCTAGGTCTGTTTGTTGGTTGTCGATTGCGCCGGAAATTTCCCAAGCAGCGCATCGACCAGTTTTACGAAACCGATACCCTTGGACGACTTGATCATGACCACGTCGCCGGGCTTCAGCGCCGACAGGAGCATCGGCTTCAAATCCTCCGCACCAGCGCGGTATTCCGTCTGGATGTCGGCGGGCAGGATCTCGGCCAAGGCCCGCATTTCGGGACCACCGAGAAACACCGTGCGCGTTTCCGTGCCGACGATGAGATCGGCGAGCGCTGCATGCAGCTTCGCCGAATGCTCGCCGAGTTCGAGCATGTCGCCGAGCACGGCGATGCGGCGCCCCTCACCCGAAACCGGCGTTGCGTTGAGCAGCGCCATCGCGGCGGCCATCGACGCAGGATTGGCGTTGTAGCTCTCGTCGATCAGCGTGATCGGCCCTTGCGGGAGCATCAGCACATGGCGCTTGCCACGCCCGCGTTCGGCCGACAGATCGGCCAGCGCCCCTGCCACCTTGGTCATGTCGGCGCCCACCAGGTGCGCGGCACCCAGCACCGCCAGCACATTCTGCACCATGTGGCGGCCCGGCGCGCCGATACGCGCTGAGATATCCCGCCCGCCGATCCGGGCGGTGATCATGGAATGATCCGCGTACAGTTCACAGCTGAGCAGCTTGAAGGTCGAGCGCGCGTTTTCACCAAAACCATGGACATGCTCGATGCCCGCGGCATGCGCCATCTTGTCGAGAAGCTTCCAGCGCGAATCGTCGCGGTTGAGGATCACCGCCCCGTCGGGTTCCAGGCCTTCGAAAATCTCGGCCTTGGCCTTGGCGATCTCGTCGAGATTGCGGAAGAAGCCGAGATGCGCCGCCGCGATCATCGTGATGATGGCTACATGCGGGCGGACCATCTTGACCAGCGGCCGGATCTCATCGGGATGGTTCATGCCGATTTCGAAGACGGCATAGTCACAATCATCGGGCATCCGCGCCAGCGTCAGCGGCACGCCCCAGTGGTTGTTGAACGACTGCGCCGACGCATGCACCTTGCCAACCGGCGACAGGACATGACGCAGCGCTTCCTTGGTGGTCGTCTTGCCCGCCGAACCGGTCACGGCAATGATCTTGGCATTGGACCTGGCACGCGCCGCGATCCCGAGCTTCTCCAGCGCCGCCAGCACGTCGTCGACGACGATCATCGGCGCGGTCAGCCGGCCGAGCGACGGCAGCTTGCCTTCTGCCACGACCAGCACGCCGGCGCCGGCCTTGATGGCGGCGGTGGCGAAATCATGGCCGTCCATCGCCTCGCCCTTGATGGCGAAGAAGGCGTCTCCAGGCTGCAGGCTGCGGCTGTCAATGGAAATGCCGACAATGCCTTCAGGCATCGAACCGATAGGCCGCCCGTCCATGGCGGCGATCAGCGCGTTGGAGGTCCAGAGCAAACTCATGCGGCGCGCTCGCGCAGCGCCGAGCGGACTTCCTCGTGATCGGAGAAGTGCAGCGTCTCGGTACCGATGGTCTGGCCTTCCTCATGGCCCTTGCCGGCCACGATCAGCGTATCGCCGGCATGCAGCATGGCGACTGCCTGGTGGATAGCCTCGCGCCGGTCGCCGATCTCGATGGCGCCGGGGGCCGCCGCCAGGATAGCGGCGCGGATCGTCGCGGGCACTTCGGAGCGCGGATTGTCATCCGTGACGATGACGATATCGGCGAGCCGCGTGGCGATCTCACCCATGATCGGCCGCTTGCCCCGGTCGCGGTCGCCGCCACAGCCGAACACGACGATGACGCGGCCGGTGGTGAACGGGCGAACCGAGGCCAGCACGTTTTCCAGCGCATCCGGCTTGTGGGCGTAGTCGACATAGACCGGCGCCCCGTTTGCCGTCGTGCCGACAAGGTCCAGCCGACCCGGCGCGCCTTTCAGTTTCTCCAATGCCATCAGGGCCTTGGCGACAGGTGTTCCCGTGGAAATGGCGAGACCCGCCGAAACCAGTGCGTTCGATATCTGGAAATCGCCGGCCAGCGGCAGGTCGATTTCATAAAGCACTCCGTCGGCCTCGACCTCGGCGCGCTGGCGATGGCGTTCGTGCTCGACCCGCTTCAGCTTGAGGAACTCGCCATGGCGGCCAACGGTCAGCACTTCAAGTCCTGCCGCCCGCGCCGCCTTTATCGTTGGCGCCGACCAGGGATCGTCAGCGAAGATGACGGCCGGCGCGCCCTTCGGCAGCAGTGTGTCGAACAGGCGCAGCTTGGCGCGGTGATAGTCCTCGACCGTGGGATGATAGTCCATGTGATCACGGCCGAGATTGGTGAAGCCGCCGGCGGCGAGTTTCACCCCGTCGAGGCGACGCTGGTCGAGCCCGTGGCTGGAGGCTTCCATTGAGGCGTGAGTAACGCCGGCGTCGGCCAATTCCCTGAGCAACTGGTGTAAGGCGACCGGATCGGGCGTCGTCAGCGAGCCATATTCGTTACGGCCAGGCGCGACCACGCCAGTGGTGCCGATCGAGGCGGCGGCATAGCCGGCCTGTTCCCAGATCTGCCGGGTGAAGGCGGCGACCGATGTCTTGCCGCTGGTGCCGGTCACCGCGACCATGGTTTGCGGCTGCCCACCGAAGTAGCGGGCGGCGCTCAGGGCAAGCGCCAGTCGGGGGTCATCGACGGTCAGTACCGTAACCGATGGCACGGCAACGGCGCTGCCCTTGCCTGTCACGATGGCGGCGGCACCGCGCGCGGCGGCGTCAGCGGCATAGGCAGCGCCATCGGCCTTGGTCCCGGCGAGTGCAAAAAAGACAACGCCCGGTTTCACCTGGCGTGAATCCGACGAAATCCCAGTAACTTCCGTATCGACGGAAGCTGTTCCCTCGACAGGCAGGATACCGGTTAGATCTTTCAGCTTCATCGAAATCCGTTCACCGCAACAAAATAGCGCGCAGTTGCCGGCGCGCCCTAAGAATCACTGATAGGAAACCAGCGTTGCACCATTTTCATGGCTGAAATCTGGCTTCACGCCAAGCATGGCAGCCGAGCGTCTGATGATATTGCCGGCCATGACCCCCGCATTCGCGGCCGCGACGTCTGTCATGCCAGGCTTTTCCGGGTGCGGGGCGTCGGCAATCGTAAACACCAGGTATTGCGGATCGTCCATCGGGAAGGCGGCGACGAAGGTGTTGAAATTCAAATCCTTCGAGTAGCGGCCATTGACGACCTTCTCAGCTGTTCCGGTCTTGCCGCCAACGCGGTAGCCGGGGACTCTGGCGTTCCTGGCCGAGCCTTTCTCGGCATTGAGCGAATAGAGGTAGCGCATGCCATCGACCGTTTTGTCGCGGACCACTTTCTTGGCCAGCGCCATCGCCTCCTGCTGCGTGCGCACCAGGAAGGTGGGGTTCATCAGATAGCCGCCATTCATCAGCGCCGCGCAGCCGACTGCCGCTTGCAGCGGCGTCGTCGACACGCCATGGCCAAAGGCGATGGTGAACGAATTGACCTGCTTCCAGACCCTCGGCTCAGTCGGGCGGGCGACTTCCGGCAGTTCGGTCTGCATCTTGTCCAAGATTCCAAGGCGATGCAGGAATTCGCGGTGTCCCTCGATGCCGACCAGTTCGGCCTCTCTGGCCGACCCGATGTTGGACGAATAGAGGAACACCTCAGGCAACGACAGCACACGGTTCTTGCCGTGGAAATCGTGAATGGCCTGATGGCCGACCCGGATTGGATGCGAAGCGTCGAAGCGGCTCGTCATCGTCGCCTTGCCGGAATCGAGCGCCATGGCCGAGGTGAAGCTCTTGAAGGTCGAGCCCATCTCATAGAGCCCCGCCGACATCCGATTCAACCGGTCCTTTTCCTGTGCATTATAAGGATTGTTCGGATCAAAATCCGGCACCGAGGCCATGGCCACCACTTCGCCGGTCTTGACGTTGAGTACAACGGCGCCAGCGCCGATGGCGCGATAGCGCTCCAGGCCGGCGGCGATCTCGTCGCGCACCACATGCTGGACGCGCAGGTCGATCGAAAGCTTCACCGGCTTGAGATCCTTGGCCACCGCCAGGCCCGACGCCTGCAGGTCGCTCAGGCCCTGCTCATCGATATATTTCTCCATGCCGGAGATGCCCTGGTTGTCGATATTGGTCAGGCCGACAATGTAGGACGAGGTTTCGCCGCTCGGATAGAAACGGCGCTTCTCCGTGCGAAAGCCGAAGCCGGGAATGCCGAGCTGCATGATGTCGGACTGCTGCTTGGGCGTCAGCTGCCGCTGCAGCCAGACGAAGCCGGCGCCGCTCTTCAGCTTGTGATAGGTCTGCTCATAGTCGATCTCGGGCAGCACGGTCGACAGTTTCTCGATCGCCTCGTCGGCGTCGACGATGCGGCGCGGCTCGGCAAACAGCGACGCCGTCTTGATGTCCGTCGCCAGCACCTCGCCATTGCGGTCGACAATGTCGGGGCGTGACGCCGTCACCCGGCTCTGCGGCCCGCCCGACATGTCGGGGGACTGGAAGCCGAGATAGACCAGCCGCCCGGAAATTGTCGAGAAAATGCCGAAGAACACCGCCATCGTCATCACGATGCGCGCCTTGCCCTTGCCGCCGGTGGCCTTGCGGGCGCCCTCGACGACGATCGATCCGTCTTCACCTGTCTTGGCGCGGCGCTTCAGCAGTTTGCCGATCATTGGGCGATGCCTCCGGTCACGACGGGGTCCTTGCCGCCCGAAGGCGCCTTGTTGGAATTGTCGGCCATGCCATCCCCGCGCGCCTTCAGGATGTCCTGAATGTCGAGGGCCTTGGCCGGCAGATCGCCCAAGCCGACGATCTGGCGCGCGCTGACTGGCTCGAGTGCGAGCTGCGACTTGTAGAGCTCAGTCAGCTTCTGCAGTCGCGACGGCTGGGTGAGCAAGCTCCAGTCGGCCTTGAGCAGGTCGATCGTTTCCTCCTCGTAGCGGATCTGCTGCTGGATCTTCTGCACCGACGCCAATTGTTCCTCGGCCTCGCGCTTGGTCTTGTAGGTCAAGGCGGCCGCCGCAACCATGACGGCGATCAGGACTATGTCGCTGGTACGAAACACGTGCTCACCTCTCTCCCGACCGATCGGTGCCGGGAAGTTTTGGGCCGGGAAGTTTGGGCAGGCCGAAAATCGAAAAGTCGCCGGCGCGCGCTGGCGCGTCCGTGCGAATTGCCGCGCGCAGCCTGGCGGAGCGCGATCGCGGATTGGCTGAAATCTCGGCATCACCGGGCGTCACGCCGCCGCCCGCCTTGCGGAAGGTCGCGGTGCGCGCCTGCGCCTCGGGCAGATGCCGCGAGCCCGTCATGGCGTCGGCACGATCGGCGATGAAGCGTTTGACGATACGGTCTTCCAGCGAATGAAAGGTCACCACGACGAGCCGTCCACCGGGCTTCAAAGCACGTTCAGCGGCGAACAACGCCTTGGCCAGTTCGCCAAGCTCGTCATTGACGAAGATGCGCAGCGCCTGGAAGACGCGGGTGGCTGGATGGATCTTGTCCTTGGGCGCGCGGCCGATATGCGTTTCGATGGCGTCGGCCAGATCGAGCGTGCGTTCGAACGGACGCTTTTCGCGACGGTTCTCGATCATGCGGGCGATGCGGCCGGCATGGCGCTCCTCACCGAGGAACCCGAAGATGCGAGCGAGGTCGCCCATCTTGAAGGAGTTGACGACATCGGCGGCGCTCAAGCCGGCCTGAGCCATGCGCATATCGAGCGGCCCGTCGGCGCGAAACGAGAAGCCCCGCTCCGGCTGGTCGATCTGCATGGAGGAGATGCCGATATCGAGCACGACGCCGTCAGCGCTTTCGACATGCTCGTCCAGCGTCGAGAACGGCGCTTGGACGAGCGTCAGCCGGCCAGCCGATTGCGCTTCGAGCGCACGCCCGGCGGCGATCGCATCGGGATCGCGGTCGATGGCCACGACGGAAGCCCCCTCGGCCAGAATGGCCTTGGTATAGCCGCCGGCGCCGAACGTGCCGTCGACGATCAAATCGCCTTCCACCGGCGAAAGCGCTTCCAGCACTTCGCCAAGGAGGACCGGAATGTGGCGGGCCGGTCCGCCAACGGCGTGAGGGTCATCGCCGTTGCCAGCCATCATTCCGGTCGCTCCCCAGGCTTCGTCCCCTGCCGAAGCTGCAACAGCCGGGCGCGGGCTTGCGCGCCATAGGCCGCAAGCCGTCCCGGCTCCCAGATCTGAAAGAAATTGCCGCGCCCGACAAAGGCCGCTTCCGCCGAAATGCCGGTGTGCTCGCGAATGAAATCCGTCATCGTGATGCGACCGTCCTGATCGAGCTTCAGGAACGTCCCATCGCCATGGCAGAAGAAGGACATGTCGTCCGCCGTCCGCAGGAAAGGATCCTCTTGCGCGATGCGCTGCTCGTAGCGGTCGAGCAGGTCCAGCCCACCGACATCCATCGCCTGCAGGTCCAGGCAGCGCAGCGCGTAAAGTTCCGAATAGCCACGTTTCTGCACAACGGCACGGAAATGCGCCGGAACGGAAACCCGTCCCTTCGCATCGATCCTGCTCACCGTATTTGAGAGAAACCGGTCCATCATCCGTTACAGCCGCTCGCGCCGCCGCACCCCTCTCCAACTTGCCGTTCGCGCCGTCGCGGCACGTTCCCCGTCCAGAACCAAGCTCGTTCGCAGGGGCGAAAACCGGCAAACGCGCAGCCGCCGCGGCTGCCCGATTGGCGTACGCTTCACCCTGACGCGGAACGAAGGCTTGAGTATGAAAATGGGATATCATGGGGCACTATGGGCGTCAACGGGAACAGGCTTCACAAACACGCGCGCCACGACGAATGAGAGCAGCCTTGACGGCACGTCTCGTCTTTATGGTCTATTAAGCCTAACGAACCGTTTAGAGCCGCGTGGCCCAACCGGACGCGGTTGCCGCGAGCCCTCGCCCGGCATAGCGTCTGCGCACAACTATTGGGTAGGCAACAGGGTTAGAGAATCGATGACTGAAACCGCGAACATACGCGCTGCGGCACTTCCCCATCTGCGCAACAGCGGGCTGGCCAAGGGCGACCCGATCCCCCTGCCCTTGACCATGGCCTCGATCTATCACACGCCCGGCGATGCCACCGGTTTCGACCAGTATGGCCGCTTCAGCAACCCGACCTGGAATGCGGTGGAGCATATGCTGGCACATCTGGAAGGTGCGCCCTGCGTCGGCTTTCCGTCCGGCATGGGTGCCATCTCGGCCGTGTTCTTCGCCCTGCTCAAGACCGGCGACCGGGTCCTGCTGCCGTCGGACGGCTATCATACGACACGGGCGCTGGCTGAGCGCTTCCTGAAGCCGTTCGGCATCGCCTGTGATGTTCGGCCGACATCGACATTCCTTGACGGCGGCTTCGACGGATATCGCCTCGCCTTCGTCGAAACCCCGTCCAATCCGAGGCTCGACATCTGCGACATCACAGCGGTCGCCGAGGCCGTTCACAAGGCCGGCGCTCTCCTGGTGGTCGACAACACGACAATGACGCCCTTCGGCCAACGTCCGCTCGACCATGGCGCCGACATTGTGATCGCCGCCGACACCAAGGCGCCCAACGGCCACTCCGATGTGCTGTTCGGCCACGTCGCCAGCCGCGACGCAAAGGTCATCGCCGCCGTGACCGACTGGCGCGAAACCGCGGGCGGCATTCCCGGACCTTTCGAGGCATGGCTGGTGCATCGCGGCCTTGAAACCCTCGATGTTCGGTTCGACCGCATGTGCTCATCCGCCGAAGTGATCGCGCGACGGCTCCAGGGCCATCGGGCCGTCAGCGGCCTGCGTTATCCCGGCCTCGAAAGCGATCCGTCACACAACCTCGCCCGCGTTCAGATGGAACGTTTCGGTTTTCTGGTCTCCTTCGAGCTCGCATCCGAGGAAAAGGCCGAGGATTTCATCAACAACTGCACGTTGATGCAGGCCGCGACCTCCTTCGGCGGGGTTCACACAGCGGCCGAGCGACGATCAAAGCGGGGCGATGCGGTTCCACCCGGCTTCGTACGCCTGTCGGTCGGCTGCGAACCGGTGGAAGAACTCTGGAAGGCAATCGAGGCATCGCTGGACAAGATTGGCGACTGAACCGGTCGGGCAGGCGGTGAGGTCATCGGCGTCTATCTGGCGTCGGCCGTGCAGCACGCGAACGATTTCGATCGCGTCGTCGTGCACGCGGTACAAGGTGAGATATTCGCTGACCAGGAGATGACGGATGCCGGGCGCAATGTCCTCGCGCGGCGCGCCTGAGAACGGGTAAACTACCAATTGCTGCCAGCGAGCCCCGATCCGATCGAGCAGGCGATCTGCTGCTGCCTCGCCCGACATGGAGCCAGATCGCGATCAGATCATCTTCGGACTGCGATGTTCGAACGATCCGCCGAACACTCATGCCGCGTTGTCGGACGCTTGCGGGCTTCGGCCTTGATCTCATCCATCGAACCAAATCGTCCCGGCCCGCTGTCGATCCCCTCCTGGACCAGCTTGCGCAGTTCCTCCAGCGTATAGCCGTGCAGGTCGCGCCGGTCCTTCCACTGGCGCAGCGCGTCACGGATCACTTCGCTGGCCGACGCGTATTCGCCGGCGGCAACCACATCGTCCACCGCCGCCGCCAGTTCCGGTGAGAGCGTAATGCTGCGTTTGTCGACCTGGCCCATGACAAGCTCCTGATGCTTCCATCAAGAATGGTACGATTTAATCGCACCAGTTTCAAGAAAAGCCTCCGGCCTTGCAGGCCCGGCGAAACCGATCGAAAGCCCATGAATCAAGAGGCGCGCCCGAAGGCGCAACCCGCTGATATCAGGGAACTATCGGGTAAATTGCCAGCTGGCCTGTAAGCCGGGTTCTGTATGGCCCTCGCTCCTTGCGGCGCGAGAACGTGGCGGCCATTCATCTTGGGCGCATGTTGCCATGCGCCTCACGCAACCTACCCGGACGGTGAGCCGGAAACAGCCCTCGAGGGTTTCCCCTCGCACCGCCCCTATTCGGTTTTGCTCCCGGTGGGGTTTACCGTGCCGCTCCTGTTGCCAGTCGCGCGGTGGGCTCTTACCCCACCCTTTCACCCTTACCACGAAAATCGTGGCGGTTTGCTTTCTGTGGCACTTTCCCTGGGGTCGCCCCCGCCGGCCATTAACCGGCACCGTGTTTCCATGGAGCCCGGACTTTCCTCACCCGCAGCCTTTCGGCTCTAGCGGGTGCGGCCGCCCAGCCAGCTGGCAAGGCGTATAAAGGGGTTCACGCCCGAAAACGCAAACGAAAAAGCAGCTTATCACCGGCCGTCTTGGCGACGTTTCCCGCTTATGCAGGGGCGCCAAGTGCCGCCAGTTGCACCTTGACCTTGCTGCAATAGGCCGCCGAGATCGGGTTCATCCGCGTGGCGCCATGGCCGGCATTGTATTTCAGGATCGTGCCGCAGGTCGTGCCGCCGCCCAGATCCTTGGCCATCGCCAGATACTTCATGCCGTACTTGATGTTCGTCTCGGGGTCGAAGAGGCCCTTGGTCGAGCCGTTGTAGCCCATCATCCGCGCCGTCGCCGGCTTGATCTGCATCAGGCCGATCTCACCGGCACCACCGACCATGTGCGGTCTGTAGTTGCTTTCGATCTTGATGACGGCGTTGGCCAGCGATACCGGCACGCCGTAGCTCGCCGCATAACGTGCGACAATCGCCGAATACTGCCCGACACCGGCCGCCGCCACCGATGCCGCTGCATTGCCCGGGCCAATCGATGCGGTCGTCGTCATGTCGACATTTGTCCTGTTGCGTTTGGCGTAACGCCTGGTGATCGGCTTCTTCGCGCTTGCCGAGGCAATCCTTTCCACCTTGGCTTTCTTCGCCCCTTTCACGCTCCGGCTGGCTGATGCCTTGCTGGTCGGCGCCTTGGCACTTGTGGCGGAAGCGGGAAGAAGACCCTGGTCGGCCCGAGGGCTCAACGAAGCGGCATTGGCCGCACTGAAGGCAAAAGTCATTACGCCGGCAGCAAGAGCTGCCGTTACAACGGTCAATTTCTGCATTTGATCCTGTTCTGTCTGAACCGCGTGAAGACATCACGCGGCGATGCTCAATCTATATCGGGGCGTCCGGGGACTGGAGGTCCGACAATTTGTACGGAGCGTCGTTTGAAGGTCGAATTGGTGCCAATGAAGGCGGGGCAAGTCACTTTGAGTGACAGCCTGTAACTTAAACGATCGGAAAGATTACTTGGCGGCGATTACCGTTACGGAAGCGAGCAGCCTTTGCAGGGTGCGGATCGTCGATGAATCGGCAAGGCCATCCACCCTGCGCGGTCGGAAATGCCGCTGAAACGCCTCGACCACGATTTCGGTCTGAGGGTCGAAACCTCCAGTGATCTCCACGCCATAACCGTAAAGCGTCAACATCGATTGCAGCGCCTCGACATCGGTTCCCGCATCGCCAGCCTTCAGAACCGCACTCCGCCGGATCGGCGCGGCAGGAACAAGATGGCCGACCCCGGCCTCGAACAGGGCTTTCCACGGGAATTTCTCGCCGGGATCTACCTTGCGTCCCGGCGCCACGTCGGAATGGGCGAGCACACGGTGCGCAGGAATGGAATGGCGACGGGTGATCCCCGCGCACAGGCCGATGACGGCATTGATCTGCCGTTTTGGAAAGCCGGGGTAGCCAAGCGAATGCCCGGGATTGACGATTTCGATGCCGACAGAGCAGGAGTTGATGTCCGTTCGCCCGAACCACGAGCTCTTGCCGGCATGCCAGGCGCGGTCGCTTTCCCTGACCATCTGGACGACGCGGCCATCCTCATGGACGAGATAGTGAGACGAAACCTCGCTGGCTGGATCGCACAGCCAGGCCTCGGCGCCGGCGCCGGTGCCCATGCCCGTATAGTGCAACACGATCATGTCGGGGCTGGGCGTGTCCCGCCTCGGGCCGAAATTCGGCGATACCCTGACCTCGGCGTTCGGCTCGTCGGGCAGGAAACCACTCATGCGTGTCGCAGGCCCCGCTCGATCATCTCGTAGGCCGCATTGATGGCCGCGACCCTGGTCGTTGCGATCTTGATGAACTCTTGCGGCAGGCCACGCGCGATCAGCCGGTCCGGATGATTGTCGGACACCAGCTTGCGATAGCGCTTCCTGACTTCCTCGAACGACTTGCCGCGCTCGATGCCGAGCACGACATAGGGATCCGCCGCGCCAAGATTGACGTGGCGCGCCAGGATGCTCTCGTAGTGCGCTTCGTCGATGCGGAAGATTTGGGCGATGCGGTGCAGGAACAGGCCCTCGTGCTCGTGGATCAGCCCATCGGCCTTGGCGATGTGGAACAGGCCGTCGAGTATGTCTTCCAGCATCACGCAGTTCGAATGGCCCGAGCCGCAAAGCTGCGCCATCCGTTCGGCATAGGTTTCGAAGCCGGCGACATCCTGCTGCGCCAGATTGTAGAGACGCGCCACATTGCGTCTCTCCGAAGGCGGCACCTCGAATATTTCCTGGAATGCGCGCACCTCGTCCTGGGTGACGATGCCATCGGCCTTGGCCATTTTGGCCGACAGCGCGATCATCGCTACGGAGAAGGCGACACGCCGGCGCAAATCCGCATCACCGGAGAAAACCGTGCGCACGGCCTCGACCACGTCAGCGACGCCAGACGACGCAGAAGACGAAACGCGTGTGATGAAGTCGCCGAGGCGGTCCCAAATCGACATGGGGGCTTCTTAGAACCACCGGGCATCCCTATCAAGCCAAGACAGTGCCGCAGGCATCCAATAGCAAGAAGGCCGGCATCGCCGGCCTTCCCAAACGCATAATACGGATACTGATACTATTGCGTGCTACTGCGCGGGTGCCGCGGGAGCTGGTGTTGCCGGAGCCGGTTGGGCGGGCTTCGTTGCATCGGGCGTAGCCGGCTTCATCGTCTGATCGGCGGCCGGCGGATTGGTGCTCTGGGTGGTAGTCTTGTCGGTGCCGCTGTCGCTGCATGCCGCGACGCCAAACAGAGCCAAGGCGGAAATGGACGTAAGAATGAGCTTTTTCATAACATCTCTCCTTCAAAAAACGCTCACGTTCCGGTGAGCGGTCGAAGAGGAAATGCGTGGCGCGCCAATTTTGTTTCGTCACGTTGCGTGTCGGTTTGTAATACCAGTCCCACCATCGCTGGGCGTTGCCGGTCAGCCGTTTGCATTCTAACAAGTCGTACCCGCCCGCTGGAGAGAACACTGACATGACCGCGAAATGGGATTTCTGGATCGATCGTGGCGGCACGTTCACCGATGTCATCGGCCGTGACCCGCAAGGTGGTCTGCATCCCCGCAAACTCCTGTCGGAAAACCCCGAAGCCTATACGGATGCCGCCATACAGGGCATCCGCGACCTGCTCGGACTGTCATCGGACGCGGCCATCCCGCCCGGCCTGATCAGGGATATCAAGATGGGCACCACGGTGGCTACAAACGCGCTGCTGGAGCGCAAGGGCGACCGCGTCCTGCTGCTCATCACCAAGGGATTTCGCGACGCACTGAAGATCGCCTATCAGGCGCGACCAGATATCTTTGCCAAGGAGATCATCCTGCCGGAGCAGATCTACGAGCGCGTCATCGAGATCGATGAGCGCGTTCGCGCCGACGGCTGCGTCGAGCGCCTGCTCGACATCTCCGCTTGTCGTCCGGCCATCGAGCAGGCGAAGGCCGACGGCATTAATGCCGTGGCGATCGTTTTCATGCACGCCTGGAAATATCCCGATCATGAGAAGGTGGTGGCGAAGGTCTGCCGCAAACTCGGCTTCAGCCAGGTCTCGGTCAGCCACGAAGTCTCGCCGCTGATCAAGCTGGTCGGTCGCGGTGATACGACCGTGGTTGATGCCTATCTGTCGCCGATCCTGTCGCGATATGTGCAGAGGGTGGCGGGGGAGTTGGGGATTATTGGGAGCAGCACTGGCGCTGCCCCTCATCCGCCTGCCGGCACCTTCTCCCCGTATAGTGACGGGGAGAAGGACAGCGCTCCGACGCTGGCGCCCCCCTCTCCCCGTTCTTCACGCGAAGAGGGTAAGAGTGAGGGGCAGCACCAACCTCACCTCATGTTCATGATGTCGTCGGGCGGCCTCACCGCCGCCGACATGTTCCAGGGCAAGGACGCGCTTTTGTCCGGTCCGGCTGGCGGCGTCGTCGGCATGGTCGAGACGGCAAAACTCGCCGGTTTCGAAAAAGTCATCGGCTTCGACATGGGCGGCACCTCCACAGATGTCGCCCATTATGACGGCGAATATGAACGCGCCTTCGACACCGAAGTTGCCGGCGTGCGCATCCGCGCGCCGATGATGCGCATCCACACGGTCGCGGCCGGCGGCGGTTCGATCCTCCACTACGAAGCCGGACGCTTTCGTGCCGGCCCCGATTCCGCGGGCGCCAATCCCGGTCCGGCCGCATACCGGCGCGGCGGTCCGCTCGCCGTCACCGACGCCAATGTCATGCTGGGCAAGTTGCAGCCGGGTTTTTTCCCCGCCATTTTCGGGCCTGGCCAGGACCTGCCCCTCGACGTTGAGACAGTGCGCGAGAAATTCACCGCGCTCGCCGCCGAAATCGGCGATGGCCGCACGCCCGAAGTCGTCGCGGAAGGTTTCGTCACCATCGCCGTCGAGAACATGGCCAATGCCATCAAGAAGATCTCCGTGCAGCGCGGCTACGATGTCACCGAATATCTGCTGAACTGCTTTGGCGGCGCAGGCGGCCAGCATGCTTGCCTGGTGGCCGACGCGCTCGGCATGGAGGCGGTGCTGATCCACCCCTTCTCCGGCCTGCTTTCGGCCTATGGCATCGGCCTTTCCTCGGTCTTTGCCTCGCGCCAGCAAGCGCTGCTGATGCCATTGGCCGAAAACTCCAAGCCGGCGATCGACGATCTCATCGCGGTTCTGCGCAAGGCCGTGGTCGGGGAACTCGCCGCGCAGAATATCGCCGAAAGCGCCGTTGCGACGAAGCCGGTGCTGCAGGTCCGTTACGATGGCACCGACACCGCGCTGCCGGTGAATTTCGAGCACGGCTCGATTGAGCAAGCAAGGAGCGACTTCGAATCCGCCCACAGGGCACAGTTCGGCTTCATCTACGACGACAAGCCGATGATCGTCGAAACCGTCGGCGTTGAGGGCATGGAGACCGGCAACCAGCAGAACGCCGAGGCCTACGCGCCGGCAGGACCGGCAAGGGGCGAGGCCAAGCCTTTGGAACGCCGGCAGGTCTACACCGAAGGCCGTTGGCACGAGGCCGGCGTCTACCGCCGCGAAGACCTGTGCCCGTCCAATCTGATCGCCGGCCCCGCCCTTATCATCGAGCCGAACCAGACCATTGTCGTCGAGCCGGGCTGGCGTGCGGAAATCACCAACCTCAACCACGTCGTGATACGCCGCACGGAAAAGAAGGCGCGCACTGCGGCCCTCGGCACCGAGGCCGATCCGGTGATGCTCGAGGTCTTCAACAACCTGTTCATGTCGATCGCCGAGCAGATGGGCGTCACGCTGCAGAACACCGCCTATTCGGTGAACATCAAGGAACGGCTGGACTTTTCCTGCGCCGTCTTCGACCGCACCGGTGCGCTGGTCGCCAATGCGCCGCACATGCCCGTGCATCTGGGCTCGATGGACCGTTCGGTCGAAACCATCATCCGGCTGAACGCCGGCGACATCCATCCCGGCGACGTCTTTGCGCTCAACGCGCCCTACAATGGCGGCACGCATCTGCCTGATATCACGGTGGTGACGCCTGTCTTCGACGATACCCGGAAAGTGATCCTCTTCTACACCGCCTCGCGCGGCCACCACGCCGATATCGGCGGCACCGCACCCGGCTCCATGACCCCACTCGCCACCACGGTCGACGAGGAAGGCGTGCTGTTCGACAATTTCCGCATCGTCGATCGCGGCAAATTCCGTGAGGCGGAATTGCACACATTGCTGACCGATCACCCCTACCCGGCCCGCAACCCGCACCAGAACATCGCCGACCTCAAGGCGCAGATCGCCGCCAATGAGAAAGGCGTAGCCGAACTGCGCAAGATGGTGGCGCATTTCGGCCTCGATGTCGTCGAGGCCTATATGGGCCACGTCCAGGACAATGCGGCGGAAAGCGTGCGCCGGGTGCTGGAGCGACTGCCCGACAGTTCGCGGTATGAGTACCCGACCGATACCGGCCAGGTGATCAAGGTCAAGATCAGCGTCGACCGAGAGAAGCGCGAGGCGACCGTCGATTTCACCGGCACGTCGCCGGTGATGAAGAACAATTTCAACGCACCCGAGCCCGTCGCCCGCGCGGCCGTCCTCTATGTCTTCCGCGTCATGGTCGAGGACATGATCCCGATGAATGCCGGCTGCCTGCGGCCCATCAACATCATCATTCCCGACGGTTCGATGCTGAAACCCGCCTACCCGGCCGCCGTCGTCGCCGGCAATGTCGAGACCTCGCAGCATGTAACCAACGCGTTGTTCGGCGCCATGGGCGCGATGGCCAACGCCCAGGGCACGATGAACAACCTCACCTTCGGCAACAAGCAGTACCAGTATTACGAGACGATCTGCTCTGGCTCGCCAGCCGGCCACATGAACTCCGGCCGCGGCTTTGCCGGAACGTCCGGCGTCCACACCCACATGACCAATTCGCGCCTCACCGATCCGGAAGTGCTGGAACTGCGCTTTCCCGTCGTGCTCGAGGATTTCCACATCCGCGAAGGGTCGGGCGGCAAGGGCAAATGGGGCGCCGGCGACGGCACCAAACGCACCATCCGCTTCCTCGAAAAAATGGAATGCGCGATCCTGTCCTCGCACCGCAACCGGCCACCACTAGGATTGGACGGCGGCGGCGACGGCGAGGTCGGATCGACGAAGGTGCGCCGCAAGGACGGGACGGTCGAAGTGCTGAAGGCCTGCGATCAGACGGTGCTCCAACCGGGCGAGGCAGTCATTGTGACCACGCCGACGCCAGGAGCCTTTGGCAAGGCCTGACGCGCTTTCCCTTGGGAAAAAGCATCAGGACCATTCAGCGGCGATGCTGGCCCGGCAGGTAATCGCGCTGCACGCCGAACTCCATCGCCCAAAGCCCCTGTATATCCGCACCGCCATCTCGGCCTGTCCGCGGAGCGAGACCTTGCGACCAGGGAATGTCCTTGTATCGGGACATTCCCGTACCCTTCGTAGAGACGTGGAATTGAAGGCCGCTTCAGATTCAGAGGCGAACTCGATGATTTCCCGCTGGAAATCCTCCACGCCCGCGGCCCTGACAGTACTTGGAATCGCAAACGTTGTTTCAGGTAACGGATCGAGAATCGGGTCGATTCCGATATTTCCCAGGACCCGTGAACAATACATGACCATTTCCGGAATCCACTACAAACAAGATATGTATGTGAAATACATCATGCTTCTATAAAAATACTAAATATAAGAATTTTCAAAACAAAAATCCTATTTCATAACATACAAATCGGAAAGACTTTTGGATTATTCTGTGGTATGCTTGAGAAATGGGGGTGTGTTTTTATTGTTCCGGGAGGACATCTCAATGGCTATGCAGAGCGTACCGAGTGCAATGCCAAAAGTGAGGAAAAGCAGCGGCTTAGGCTGGGTCAGGGACCTGCCCGATCCGAGAGATCAATTGTACAGTGCGCCTCTCTCCGTGCTGAAGGCGCTGCCGGTGTCAGTAGACCTCAAGCCCGAGTTTGCGATTTACGATCAGGGTCAAATTGGCTCCTGTACGGCGAACGCGCTGGCGGGAGCGGTGGAGTTCGATCGGCTCAAGAACAATCAGAGTCCCGACTTTGTACCGTCACGGCTCTTTATCTATTACAACGAACGCAAGATCGAAGGGCATGTGGCCAATGACTCTGGCGCTCAGCTTCGCGACGGGATCAAGACACTTCAGAAGTTAGGGGTTTGCCCGGAGACTGAGTGGCCATATGTGGCTACACCAGCGCCCTATGAGGGAGGGCCTTTTCCGGTGAACTCCAAGCCGGTGACACCGCCTTCGACGGCTTGCTACGACGATGCCGTGAAATTCGTCATCACGAGCTACCAACGCCTGACTCCCGCGCTCAATCAGTTAAAGGGCTGCCTGGCCTCAGGATACCCGTTTGTGTTCGGGTTCACGGTGTTTGCGAGTTGGTATTCGCAAAACCCGAGGCCGTCGATCATTTCGCTGCCCAGCGCCAACGACAGTGCCATTGGCGGACACGCCGTGATGTGTGTCGGATACGACGACGGCACCGGCCTTTTCAAGATCAGGAATTCCTGGGGCTCCAAAGTAGGCACAAACGGCTACTTCTTCATGCCATACGCCTATTTGACCGACGGAACCATGGCATCGGATTTTTGGGCAATCAACGCAGTCAAGGACTAAGGGCGTAACCAGGACCAAGGCGTAGTCAGTCGACGATTTCGTGCTCAGCGAGACGAAGGTGTCGTCGTTGCGTTGAACACGACCAGCGGTCTTCAAAGAAGCCGAGCACGAAATCCATGTGCACAAGACGGCTAGAGGGATGCCGGACGAGTTCCGACCGAACCCTTCGGTCTCGTTTTCGTCCTTTGCGGCAGCACGCCTAGGTCAAAGCCGGAAAGGCTCAAACTCCGCCTGTCACGGGCCTGTCATGACCCTGCGATACCCGCTTGCGCCAGAGCAAATGGGGAATCACCTGGCTATGACGGACGTTTCGGGAGAACTGGTTTTCCGCCGCGGCAAGGAAGTTGGAAAAGCCGTCTACCAGAACCGCCCGCTATCCAAGGCCGGCATTTCCGAGCGGCTCTTCGCCTTCCTGTTCTCCGGCCTCGTCTACCCGCAGATATGGGAAGACCCGGATGTCGACATGGAAGCCATGCAGCTTGGCCAGGGTCACCGCATCGTCACCATCGCCTCGGGCGGTTGCAATATCCTCGCCTATCTCACCCGCTCTCCCGAAAGGATCGATGCGGTCGATCTCAACGCGGCTCACATCGCGCTGAACCGTATGAAGCTCGAGGCTTTCAGCCACCTGCCGTCGCAAGGCGACCTGTTCCGCTTCTTCGGCGCGGCCGACACAAGTCACAATTCGGAAGCCTACGATCGCTTCATCGCGCCGCATCTCGATCCGGTCAGCCGCCATTACTGGGAACGCCGCAACTGGCGCGGCCGCCGGCGCATCGCTGTTTTCGACCGCAATTTCTACCAGACCGGCCTGCTCGGCCTGTTCATCGCCATGGGCCACCGCACGGCGAAATTCTTCGGCGTCGATCCCGCCGGCATCATGGCGTCGAAGAGCATCGCCGACCAGCGCCGCTTCTTCAATGAAGAGCTGGCTCCGGTGTTCGAAAAGCCGCTGCTGAAATGGGCGACATCGCGCAAGGCCTCGCTGTTCGGCCTCGGCATCCCGCCTGCCCAGTACGATTCGCTGATCACGTCGGGCGACGGCACCATGGCCAACGTCCTGAAAGCCCGGCTGGAAAAGCTCGCTTGCGATTTTCCGTTGAAGAACAACTATTTCGCCTGGCAGGCTTTTGCCCGGCGCTACCCGAACCCGGGTGAGGCCGCCCTGCCCGCCTATCTGGAGAAGCGCAACTACGCGACGATCCACAAGAATATCGATCGCGTCGCCATCCATCATGCCAATCTGATCGAATTCCTCGCCGCCAAGGATGCCGGCACAGTCGATCGCTTCGTGCTGCTCGACGCGCAGGACTGGATGACCGACGACCAGCTCAACGCGCTGTGGGCCGAAATCACCCGCACCGCATCGGCCGGCCCGCGTCATCTTCCGCACCGCCGCTGAGCCAAGCCTGTTGCCCGGCCGCGTCTCCACCTCGCTGCTCGACCAGTGGAATTATGAGACCGAAGCCTCGCGCGAGTTTTCGGCCCGCGACCGCTCGGCCATCTATGGCGGCTTCCACCTCTATGTGAAGCGCTGACCATGAGCACCACCGAACTGCCGGCCGGCCATGCCGAACTGATGGACGGCGTCTACCGCTGGCAGCGCCACATCTATGACCTGACGCGCAAATACTATCTGCTTGGCCGCGACAGGCTGATCGAAGGGCTCGACGTACCGGCCGGCGGCACGGTGCTGGAGCTTGGCTGCGGCACCGGGCGCAATATCATCCTCGCTGCCCGCCGCTATCCGGAGGCGCGCTTCTTCGGTCTCGATATTTCGTCGGAAATGCTGGAGACGGCCAGTGCTGCCATCGCCCGCCAAGGCCTGTCGGCGCACGTCAAGCTGGCAAAGGGCGACGCCACGGATTTCGACGCCAGGGCGTTGTTCGGCCTGGCGTCCTTCGATCGAATATTCGTTTCCTATTCGCTGTCGATGATCCCCGGCTGGGAAAAGACCGTTTCCACTGCCCTTGACGCTCTGTCTCCCGAAGGGTCACTGCACATCGTCGATTTCGGCCAGCAGGAGGGCCTGCCGCGCTGGTCCCGTTCCCTGTTGCGCGGCTGGCTGCGGAAATTCCACGTCGAACCGCGCGCCAATCTACGCGAGGTTCTGGATTCGCAATCTCAGCGGAGCGGCGCAACCTTTCGTTTCCGGACGCTTTATCGCGGCTACGCATGGCTGGCCGTGCTCGGATCGCGCCGCGACTAGAGCAGAATCTGATCATTCCGGCTCATATCCTGTTGCGGCGAAGTAGTTGGCGCACTCGGTTGGTGTGAAGCAAGGCAGTGCGGCGCTGATGGTATCCCACAATTCCGCGACGGTTCGTGCGGCGGCTTTGCGTAGAATCGATTTCAGCTTGGAAAAGGCGTTCTCGATCGGGTTGAAGTCGGGGGAATAGGGCGGGAGGAACATCATCCTTGCGCCGGTTGCTTCGATCGCCACACGGGCGGCTGCGCTTTTGTGCGCCGGCAGGTTGTCGAGGATCACGACATCGTCGGGCCGCAGCGTCGGCACGAGAACCTGCTCGACATAGGCGACAAACCATTCGCCAGTCATCGGGCCGTCCAGGACCATTGGCGCGGTCATGCCAGTGAGGCGCAGGGCGCCGGTGAACGTCGTCGTCTTCCAATGGCCATGCGGGATTGGCGATCGGCACCGCATCCCGCGCTTCGTGCGCCCCCGCAGTCGAGCCATCTTTGTCGAGGCTCCGGTCTCGTCGATGAAGACCAGATGCTCGGGATCAAGATCGGGCTGGGCGTCGAACCAGGCGTTTCGTCGCGCCGCCACGTCTGGCCGCTCCTGCTCGCTGGCGTGCGCCGTTTTTTTTGAAGGTCATGGAGTGACGATCGAGAAACCGCCAGATCGTGCTCGTCGCAAACGACGCGCCATGCTCCTGTCGCAGCAACTCGGCGAGTTCGACCAGCGTGATGTCCACCCGCCTCTCGATCGCCGCCAGGATGATGTCGCGATACGCTTCAACGCGGTGGGACCGCCTGTCGCCGCCCTGCGGCTTTGCGCAGGTGGCTCCGGTCTCGCGCCATTCCCGGACCCAACGCACCGAGCTTGCCGCCGCCACGCCAAATCGCGCCGCTGCCGCCCGTCGCGACAGGCCGCCATCAACCGCTGCGACCACCCGAGCCCGCAAATCTTCCGATAAGGATTTCGCCATGCCATGCCGGCCTCCGAATCCAGCAGATATGCTGAATCAGATTTCCAATCCCAACGAAACCCCTATCGATTCTATCCGCTCGGATTTTGCTCTAATGTAGCGCCTTCACCAGAGACCCCACCATCGCCTGAGGCCGATAGCCGAGCTTGGCCGGCGTCAGCCCGAGCCGCACCACCACCAATTGCTCGGACGGTATGATGGTCACAGTCTGCCCGTCATGCCCTTCCATCCAGATGGTATCCTTGGGCAGGCCGGCGGCCACGCCGGCGCCCGGGCCTTCCTCGTCGCCCGGCCCCTCGATCCACAACTGGCCCTTGCCATAGACTTTCGAAGCCGGCGCCGGCTCGCGCATCCAGTCGACGAAGCCGGCCGGCAGGATATCCTTGCCGTTCCAGACGCCGCCCTGAAGCAGGAGCTGGCCGAACCGCGCCCAGTCATGCGCCGAGGCGTAGAGATAGGACGAACCGACGAAGGTGCCCTGCTCGTCGGTCTCCAGCACCGCGCTGTGCATGCCCAGCGGACCGAACAGCGCCGTCCGCGGCCAAGCCAGCGCCTTATCCTTGTCGCCGATCGCATCCTGCCAGAGCCTCGACAGCATCACCGCCGTGCCGCTCGAATAGGAGAATACCTTGCCGACCTCGCCGGCCAGCGGCTTGGACGCGGCAAAGCCCGCCATGTCTGGTTCGAGGTAGAGCATGCGCGTCACGTCGGCGACATCGCCATAGTCCTCGTTGAATTGCAGGCCGCTCGACATCGCCATCATGTCGGCGAGGCTGATCGCGGCGCGGCCGTCGGCTTTCCATGGCCCGAACAGGCCCTGGTTGGTCACCGCCATCTTGCCGTCCTTCACCAGCGTGCCGATGATCGCCGCGTTCACCGTCTTGGTCATCGACCAGCCGAGCAGCGGCGTCTTTTGCGAAAAGCCGTCGCCATAGCGCTCGGCGACGATGCGTCCATTCTTGACCACGACCACCGCGCGCATGCCGGTGCCGGTCAGTGCCGCATCGTCCAGCAGCTTCGAAATCAGCTGATTCTGTGAAGCATCGACCCGCTCGCCATCCGGCCACAACGCATCCTGTGGCGTCGCGGCCGGCTCGGCACGGAGCTTCGTCTGCCTGGCCTTGCTGAGGTTGCCGTCCGGAACCGAAGCACAGCCGACCCCGTCGCGAGCAATGGCCACGCTCTTGCCGAGCACGCCAAGCAGCCCCGCCGAGACCGTCCCCCGGTTCTTGTCCACGGAGACCCACATCAGCCTGAGCAGCGGATTGCCAGGCGCCTGCACGTCGACAGCCAGCACTTGCCTGGCATCGCGCCCGGCAAGGAAGACATTCGAACAGACGATCTTGACCGAATAGCCGGAACCGACGCGGATCAGTTCAGGCGGGGCGATGTAGAGCCAGGCAAACAGTGCCACGACCGCCAGCACGACCAGCCCCAACAGCCATTTGATGATCTTGAAGAGGATCCGCATATTTCCACCCTCGGTTCGACCGGGGGTGCGTCCCCATGTCATCGATTTGCCGCCATTGCTTCCGCAAATCATGGCACTTGTCGAGCGCCGTCAACCGAATATCAACCATGATCGGCGATCACCTGAGATGTCGGGCGATGCTGTGGGGCGATCGCTCGGAGGCCATCCAAGGGGGCCGCAACAAAAACCCATCAGCGGCCGGCTGAAACCGGTTCAGGAGAAGCGATGCGCCGTTTCGCGGCCCTCATCATGCTGTCGCTGCTGGGCGCGTGCTCGACCGTCGACGATCTGGCGCCGGTGTCGTCGAGCACAAAGACGGTCGTGGTTCGCGCGCCGCGCTTCGCCGATTCCAAGCCGCATGAATGGGTCAACAGCGCGCCCTGGAACTATGCCGTGCACGGCACCGACGTCTCCAAATACCAGACATCGGTCGACTGGCCGGCGGCCAAGGCCAGTGGCATTTCCTTCGCCTTCATCAAGGCGACAGAGGGCGGCGACCGCTTCGACGAATATTTCAGCGAGCATTGGAGCCGCACGAAAGCCAACGGAATCCCGCGCGCGGCCTATCATTTCTACTATTTTTGCACGCCCGCCATCGTCCAGGCGCGCTGGTTCATCCAGAATGTGCCCAACGACCGCTCCTCCATGCCGCCAGTGCTCGACATGGAATGGAACCCGCAGTCGCCGACCTGCAAGCTGCGTCCCGATCCGGCCACGGTGCGCGCGGAGATGACTGTCTTCCTCGAGATGATCGAGAAGCACTATGGCAAGAAACCGATCATCTACACCTCGGTCGATTTCTTCGACGACAACAATCTGTCGACCTACCGCGGCTATCCCTACTGGCTGCGTTCGGTGGCCGGCCATCCCCGTGAGAAATATGGCAGTCATCCTTTCACCTTCTGGCAGTACACCGGAACCGGCATCGTTCCGGGCATGACGGGCAAGTCCGACATCAACGTTTTCAACGGCACGGAAGCCGCCTGGAACAAGTGGCTGCGGCAGAACACCCGTTGACACCGGGCGCTTCGCCTGCTTTTCGACACAGCCAGCGGTAAATTCTGCAACCACTGGTAATCCAGAGCCCGGCGCCTAATGGACGCCTAAGGGACGCTCTGGCGTTTCAATGTCGGAAGGAAGCCTATGCCATTGCGTTCCAAAGCCCTCGCGGCGCTGTTTTTGTGCGCCACGGCGTTGCCAGTGATGGCGCAGGAATGCGGCGGTGATTTCGAAGCCTGGAAACAGGTCGTCGCGAACGAAGCCAAGGCGGCCGGCGTCGGCGCGGTCGGTCTTGATGCGCTGGAAGACGCCACCATCGATGACAGGGCGCTGGCGCGCGACCGTGCCCAGGGCGTCTTCACCCAGACATTCATCCAGTTCTCCGGCCGCATGATTTCCGCCTACCGGCTGAAGCAAGGTGCGGCGAATATGAAGAAATACGCCGATGTCTTCGCCCGCGCCGACCAGCAGTTCGGTGTCCAGGCACCGGTGATCACCGCGTTCTGGGCGCTGGAGACGGATTTTGGCGCCGTGCAGGGCGACTTCCACACGCTGAGCGCGCTGGTGACGCTGTCACACGACTGCCGCCGCCCGCAGATCTTCCGTCCGCAACTCGTGCCGCTGCTGGAACTGATCGATCGCGGCGTGCTGCCGGCCGACGTCAAGGGCGCCTGGGCCGGCGAGATTGGCCAGACGCAGATCCTGCCTTCCGACTATCTGCTGCGTGGCGTCGACGGCGATGGCGACGGCAAGGTCGACCTGCGCAACAGCGTGCCCGACGTGATCATGACCACGGCCAACAAGGTGCTGTCGCGCGGCTGGAAGCGCGACCAGCCCTGGATCGAGGAAGTCCGCGTGCCCGACGAGATGCCGTGGGACCAGACCGGGCGCACCAACAAGCTGCCGCTGTCGCAATGGGCGCAGTGGGGCGTCACCAACCCGAACGGCACGCCGCTTGTCGACAATGGCCTGAAGGCGGGCCTGGCAATGCCGATGGGGCGCAAGGGGCCGGCATTCCTCACCTATGACAATTTCGACGTCTATCTGGAATGGAACCAGTCCTTCACCTACGCGCTGACGGCGGCCAACCTCGCCGCACGGCTGGCCGGCGCACCGCAATTCGATCCGCGCACCCCCGAAACCGGCCTCAACAATGACCAGATGAAGGCGCTGCAGACCAAGCTCGAAGCCAAGGGCTACGACGTCGGCACGGTCGACGGCATCCTGGGCACCAACACCCGCGAAGCCATCCGCAAGGAGCAGATGCGCCTTGGCCTGGCCGTCGACGGCTGGCCGACGCCGGATCTGTTGGGGAAGTTGTAGCTCCCTCCCCCTTCTCCCCTTGTGGGAGAAGGAAGAAACTCAGTCCGCCATCGTCTCCAGGCTTGCAAACCCTTGTGGCGCATCACCTTCGTCGAACGGTGTCGTCACCTCGACGAATGTGTCGGGGTAGAACCCGTTGAAGCGGGTCCTCAGCGACAGCGAATAGGCGCCGATATGGCCGATTTCGATCCAGTCGCCGGTATCGACCGTTTCCGGCAGCCAGAACGGCCGCGACAGGATGTCGACGGAATCGCAGGTCGCGCCGCACACCTTGAACGGCACGATGTTCTTTTCAGCGCCATTGCGCGTGCGGATCGCCGGATCGGGAATGAAGCGCGCCGGCAGCGTGATCTTGCCGGTCCATGAATCCGACAGCGACGCCCAGATGCCATCATTGATGTAGAGCCGCTTGCCCTTGCGCAGCAGCACGCGCACGATCAGCGACAGGCAGCGCGCCACGATCACCCTGCCCGGCTCCGCCACCAGTGGCATCTGGTCGAACTGGTATTCCTTGAGGTCGTCCGAGAGCCGCGACATGATCTGGCCGAGTGACGGCATCTCGATCTGCTTGCGGTTGGGGTCATGTCCGTATTCGGCCGGAAAGCCGCCGCCGACATCGAGCCCAGCAATATCGAAGGTAAGCCGGTTGCGCACCCAGTCGGCCGAGGCCAGCGCCCGCTCATAGGTGTCGGGATCCTCGATCTGGCTGCCGACATGGAAGCACAGGCCAACCTTGTAGCCGGTGCGGTTCAGCCGTTCGGCCAGTTCCACCGCATAGGCCGGCCCGGCGCCGAACTTCTTCGACAGCTCGTAAGCCGCGTGCCCCTTGGTCTGCACCCTTACGAACACGGTGATCGTGCCAGGATCGATGTCGAGCGCCCGCACCACGCGCGTCACCTTGGTGATCTCGTCCTCATGGTCGAGCGAAATGACCCGGATGGCGTATTTCTCCAGCGCCAGCTTGATATCCGACTGCGCCTTGACCGGATGCATGTAGAGCATCTCGGCATCGGGAGAGACAGCACGCACGGCGGCGAATTCACCAGGCGAGGCCACGTCGAAGGCGGTGACACCGGCCTCGACCAGCGCCTTCAGCACGATCGGCTCACCATTGGTTTTCACCGCATAGGCGGTCTTGCCGGGGAACATGCCCATGAACTGCCGGGCGTCCGCCTTCAGCACCTGCGGGCGGAAGCAGTAGACCGGATCGTCCGGGCGAAGCGCCAGTGCCGCCTCGCGGGCATTCTCGAATCGCTGCATGGACGAATCCTCTTGCGCACAATTAATCCAAGCTAGCGGCTAATGAAAACAATTCTGTGTCTCGTGTCCCTCACTGCAAGGCGTTACGCCTTTTTGGCACGAGAGCGAGGCCATCAGTCAGGTTTCGGGTGGCCCTTGTCTCCGAACCCGCTATGGCTTGCGCCCATGACGGGGAATGCAGACCGTCGGGGAGGACGATCACATGGCAAGCACAGCCACCACCGCGCCGGCACGCGGACCAATGGTGCTCAGGGACTGGGCGCAGCTTCTGCTGCTCGGCGCCATCTGGGGCGGTTCGTTCTTCTTTGCCCGTATTGCCGTGTCGGAACTTCACCCACTGGTGCTGGTGCTGTTTCGCGTCGGCATCGCCGCACTGGCCCTTCAGCTCTATCTCGCCATTCGCGGACCGTCCTTTCGGCTCGCCCTTCCGCATGCCGGCCTGTTCTTCCTGCTGGCGCTCACCAACAATGTCGTGCCCTTTTCGCTGATCTTCGCCGGCCAGACACAGCTCGGCGCCGGCGTCGCTTCGGTGCTCAACGCGACAACGCCGTTCTGGACATTGATCCTCGCCAATTCGCTGACATCGGACGAAAAGCTCTCCTGGAACAAGCTGGCGGGCATCGCGCTCGGCATCGCCGGCACGGCGGTGATGATCGGTCCCGGCCTGGTCGCCGGGCTGGGCGGTCCTGTCTGGGCCAAATTCGCGCTGATCGGCGCCTCGCTGTCTTATGCCGTCGCCCTGATGGTCGCGCGCCGCTTCAAGGGCATCCCCTCGCCGGTCGTCGCCACCGGGCAGCTGACCGCTTCGACCATCATCATGATCCCGGTCGTGCTGATCGCCTACGGCCCGGCTGGCGTGTTTTCCGCCTCGCCGCCGGTCTGGGCGGCTGTATTTTCGCTGGCGCTCTTGTCGACCGCTTTTGCCTATATCCTCTATTTCAATCTCGTCGCCTCGGCCGGCGCCACCAATGCCTCATTGGTCACGCTCATCGTGCCGGCCAGCGCCATTCTGCTCGGCTTTTTGTTCCTCGGAGAGCGGCTCGCATTGTTCGAAATGGGGGGCATGGCGCTGATCGCGCTGGGTCTTGTCACCATCGACGGCCGTGTATTTGGCCGGCGCTAATGCATGGCGCTAAAAATGCGCAACGATTTTGGGCTGGCGACATGCATCAGAAAACCTGGCGCGCGCGTACAATTGGACGCGCAAAGGACGCTCCAGCCACCAAATGAATCGCCACATCGTGCTTTCCGAAAGTCGAATCCGACTTAGGGTCGAATGTGGTAGCGGTACCATCGCATGGTCCCGTCACATTTTATTCACAGGTGTGAAGCCGGCTTTTGGCTAGGAATTTCAATGAGTAAAGCCAGATAGCCGCTTGCTGCTCTCGCATTTTGACCGCATTGCGGCATATTTTTGACTTGCCTGTGGCACAAATGAACCTAGACTCTCACTCATAGCTCTTTAAGAGGAGGCTATGTCATGGGACTTACGAGGCCAATCAACGCATTGATGATCTGTGCCGCGTTCGCATTCATCGGAGCCCTCATCATGGGCTTTCTTCCGTAAGACCGCGCTAGCGGGGGAATGCCGGTACTGAATAGTCCAAACGATTGAAAAGGCCGGGTTTTACCCGGCCTTTTTGCATTAGTGAGCACTGTTTAACTAGACACATTCACGCACTGCCATAGTGCTGCCCGTATGCAACTCGAAACCATGCTCCGCACAGCGCATCCCTCGCCCGACTCAGGCGGCGGCGGACCCCGCCGTCTCGGCCTCGTGCGAACGGATGCCGATCATGTGGCAGACGGCGACGACGAGGTCGGCCCGGTTCATCGTGTAGAAATGGAAATCACCAACGCCGCGCTCGACAAGGTCCAGCACCTGCTCGGCCGCCACGGCGGACGCCACCAGCGCGTGCGTCTGCGGATCCTTCTGCAATCCGTCGAAGCGCTCGGCCAGCCATGCCGGCACTAGGGCGCCGCAACGCGCCGAGAAATTGGCGACCTGGGTGAAATTATGCACGGGCAAAATACCGGGAACGATCGGTATGTAGATACCGGCCCGCCGCGCCCGCTCGACATAGCGCTCATAGAGATCATTGTCGAAAAAGAACTGGGTGATCGCCCGTGTCGCGCCATTGTCGACCTTGCGCTTCAGCATGTCGATGTCGGTGGCGAAATCCGGGCTTTCCGGATGCTTTTCCGGATAGGCGGAGACAGAGATGTCGAAATCGCCCGCCCCTTTCAGCGCGCCCACCAGCTCGGCGCCATTGGCATAGCCGCCGGGATGCGGGCGGTAGGCAGCACCGACGCCTTCGGCCGGGTCGCCGCGCAAGGCGACGAAACGAGTGACGCCCATGCCGGCGAATTCCTGGATCACCGCATCGACCTCGTCACGGGAGGCATCGACACAGGTCATATGCGCCGCCGGCGTCAGGGTCGTTTCGCTGAGGATGCGCTTGACCGTGCGGGCCGTGCGCTCGCGGGTCGAACCACCGGCGCCATAGGTCACCGAGACGAATTTCGGCTGCAGCGGCTCCAGCCGGGTGACGGTTTCCCACAGCCGCGCTTCCATCTCGTCATTCTTCGGCGGAAAGAACTCGAACGAAACCTTGATCTTGTCGCCAATGTCGGGGCGGCGGGAAAAGCGGAACTGATTCATCAGGCGATTTCCCTTACCTGTTGGGGATCGTTGGAAGGATCGGCAATCAGTAGGCGCCGATCGCGGCCGAGCCACAGCTTGACGGTGAGCTTGGCTTCGTTGCCGCCGCGTGGTTCGAATTCCTGGCTGTCCTCGAGATCGAGGCCGGCCTCGGCGAACCAGTCGGCAATCTGCCGGTCGGAAAAGCCGAGCCGCATATGGGCATGTTCGTCGCGCAGGAATTCCAGCGCATGTGGAGCGAAATCGACGATCACCAGCCGGCCGGACGGGCGCAACAGCCGCGCCGCCTCATGGATGGCGCGTGAGGGATCGTCGAGATAGTGCAGCACTTGGTGGATGGTGACGAGATCGAAAGCGTCACGCTCGACTGGCGGTGCAAAAATATCGCCCTGCCGCACCTGCGCATTGGATACGCTGGCCTTTTCGAGATTGGCGCGCGCCACCGTCAGCATCTCGCGCGACATGTCGATGCCGACGCCGCGCCGGTAGAGTGGCGAGAATATCTCCAGCAGACGCCCGGTGCCGGTGCCGAGATCGAGCATCGACTGGAATGGCCGCTTGCCGATCAGCTTCAGAAGTGCGGCTTCCACGGCGCGGTCCGGCACGTGCAGGGAGCGGATGTGGTCCCAGCTCGCCGCGTTCTGGGAGAAATAGGTGGCGGCGCGATCCTGCCGCTTGCGCTTGACAGAGGTGAGCCGCTCGAGATCGCGCTCGACCTGCGGGTCGGCGCCACGGATGCCCGAGATCAGCCTGAGGACGAAGTCGCGTGAGGCATCGGAGTCCGAGAGCCGGAAGAACGCCCACGACCCCTCCTGGTAGCGGCCGATCAGGCCGGCCTCGAGCAGCAGCTTCAGGTGCCGCGACACGCGCGGCTGTGACTGGCCGAGGATTTCGGTGAGATCGGAAACGGTGAGGTCGCCGCGCGACAGCAGCGCCAAAATGCGCAGCCGGCTGGATTCGGCGGCCGCCTTCAATGTATCTACCATCGTGTCGAGCGCGACATGCATGAGCGTATTCTCTTTGAAAAGATATAAACATATGTTTATGTCGATTTTAACAGCCTTGCAAGACCTATGTCGCTGCCGGACAAGAAAATGACGCATGCGTGATTCCCCCGGACAGGGCTGCGCGGGACAGATCATGCGAAACAGGACCAGGGGCGAAGACCATGTTCGAGATGCGCGGCGGTGAAAAGCTTCTGGATGCCGATCCGGCAACGCTGCCGCCCGACGGCCACATCGTCTTCATTGGCCGCATCACCTCGCCATGGACGACGCGGGAGGACTGCCCGAAGAACATGCGGACCGCCTCCGAGACCGGGCAGCCCGCGACCCTGACGATCGACACGCCCTATCGCGAGGGCCTGGCCGGGCTGGAGCGCGCCAGCCATGTCATCATCCTGTCCTGGCTGCACCATGCGCCACGGAATCTGATTGTGCAGAAACCCCGCCATGCCGCTGAACCAAAAGGCATATTCGGGCTGCGCTCCCCTGCCCGCCCCAACCCGATCGGACTGCATGTCGCCAGGCTTGTGGCAGTCGACATCGGCAGCGGGCGCATCGAACTCAATGCCATCGACGCGCTCGACGGCACGCCCGTCATCGACATCAAGCCGTATTTCGCTTCCGTCGACGCTGTTCCCGAGGCGACCGTGGCCGGCAGGGACGAACGATGAACGCACCGACCGGACGCCGCCGCGCCATCGCCAAGGCACTGACCGCGCTGCTGCCGCTCGCGCCCTATGCCGACATGGAAAAGATCCGCGCTGACGCCGGCTCGGTCCACATGAAGACCTTGCCGCCAACCATCGCCGTGTGGCTGGCAACGATCGCCCATGTCCGCCATGTCCATACCGACTACGAAAAGCTGCTGAGCGAAGGCTATGACCGTGACTCCGCCCGTTTCTTCGTCATCGAGCAGACCAACATCATGCTCACCCGCTGGCGAGCGACACGCCTGCTCGATGCCGACGAGGAGGAATGACCCAAACAGAGGTGCCGATGGCTCATCTGGCAGCCGGCTCTGCGTCTTGTGGCGTCGGCGTGGCAGCTCTAACGGTCGGTTCGACCATGCTGTGACCCCGAGGAGACGAGATGAGCAACACCGTCGATCCGCAAGCCCGATCGCTGCCGTCCGTCTCCGACCGCCACATCGACCCGCACGCCTATCCCGATGGCATCGCCTTCCTGGATGGCCAATACCTGCCGATGTCGCAAGCAAAGATCTCGGTGCTGGACTGGGGTTTACTGCATTCGGATGCTACCTACGACACCGTGCATGTCTGGAACGGTCGCTTCTTCCGACTCGACCTGCATCTCGACCGCTTCTTCGGCGGTCTGGAAAAACTGCGCATGGCCATCCCCTTCGACCGCGATGGGGTGACCGAAATCCTGCATAATTGCGTCGCGCTGTCCGGCCATCGCGCTGCCTATGTCGAGATGCTGTGCACGCGCGGCGCCTCGCCGACTTTCAGCCGCGACCCGCGCCAGTCGATCAACCGCTTCATGGCGTTCGCCGTTCCGTTCGGCTCGGTCGCCAATGCCGAGCAGTTGCGGCGCGGCCTGCGCGTCGCCATCAGCGACAAGGTACGCATTCCGCCGGCCTCGATCGATCCGGCGATCAAGAACTACCACTGGCTCGATCTGGTGCGCGGTCTCTACGACTCCTATGACCGTGGCGCTGAGACCGCCCTGATCCTCGATTTTAACGGCAATGTCGCTGAGGGTCCGGGCTTCAATGTGTTTTGCGTCAAGGAGGGAAAACTGTCGACGCCCGCCATCGGCGTTCTGCCCGGCATCACAAGGCGCACTGTCTTCGATCTCTGCGCTGAGGCGGATCTTACCGCCATCGCTGCCGATGTCGGCGTCGCAGCGCTTCGCGCGGCCGACGAGGTCTTCATCACCTCGACCGCCGGCGGCATCATGCCGGTGACGATCATCGACGGCGCTCCTGTCGCGGACGGCAAGGTCGGGCCGATCACCAGCCGATTGACGGTGCTTTATTGGGAAAAGCACGGCGATCCGGCCTGGTCGAGCCCGGTGGGCTATGCCTGACCTGACCAAATAATTCTCCTCCTGCCTCTGGAAAAATGCGGGGTGCGCCGTATATGCGAAAAGCGGAGAAGCCTCCGCTTTCACAAAATCGCGCCCTCCTGGGCAAGGATTCCACATCATGACAAACAAGGTTTGGTTCATTACCGGATCGTCGAAGGGTTTTGGCCGCGTCTGGGCCGAGGCTGCATTGGCCCGCGGTGACCGCGTCGCCGCGACCGCCCGCGATGCCGGCACACTTTCCGATCTCGTCGAAAAATACGGCGACCATGTCGCCGCGATAAAACTCGACGTCACCGACAAGAAATCCGTCGAAACAGCCATTGCCGAGGCACACAAGCGTTTCGGCCGGCTCGACGTCGTCATCAACAATGCCGGCTATGGCCATTTTGGCGCCGTCGAGGAGGTCAGCGAACAGGAAGCCCGCGACCAGATCGAGACCAATGTGTTCGGTGCGCTTTGGGTAACGCAGGCCGCCCTGCCGATCATGCGGGCGCAGCGTTCCGGCCACATCATCCAGGTCTCGTCGATCGGCGGCGTCAACGCCTTCCCCTCGCTTGGCCTCTACCATGCCTCCAAATGGGCGCTGGAAGGTTTTAGCCAGGCGCTCAGCCTCGAGGTCGCGGAATTCGGCATTCATGTCACGCTGGTCGAGCCCGGCGGCTTCTCCACCGACTGGTCTGGTCCCTCGGCCAAGGTCTCCAAGGCAATCGCCGCCTACGAGCCGACCCGCGCCGCCATGGCCGAACGCCGCAAGCGCTCGGTGGCAGGCGATCCCGAGGCCACGGGTCCGGCGATGCTCGCCATCGTCGACGCGGCCGAGCCACCGCTGCGCGTGTTCTTCGGCGATGGCGGCCTGCCGATGATCAAACAGGAATACGCCAACCGCATCGCGCTCTGGGAAAAATGGGATCACGTGTCCGACATGGCGCAAGGCGCCAACAAGAACCGCAAGGCCTGAGCTACGAGAATAGTGCCGCGTCCGCCTCGGTGGCGCGGCTCCTGCCCTCAGGCCTGGTAAATCCACTGCTCGGGCACCCGCACCGACATCTCCTCGCCGGCCTTGATCGTGCCGGGCTTCTCGACCCAGGCGACGAGGCCGCGCAGCCGCTTGGCCGCTTTCGGGAACATCAGCGCGCCGGCTTCGACGTGGGCCATCCCAGCATTTTCGGCTATCGAACGCCCGGAGAGCCGGCACGGCCCGTTCTGTGCATCGACCTTGATGGTCACGCCGCCCTTGAAGAACAGCAGCGAACCGGCCGGCAGCATCGACAAATGCGGCACGCCTTCGATAAGCATGTTGGCGCCGATCCATTCCGGCTTGATCTCGGCCAGGCCCATCCGCTCGGCGACAACAGCCAGCTCGTCCGCCGCCACGATCGACAGTTGCCGCTCATTGCGCATTTCCGTGCCTCGCGGATACCAGGGTTCGCGACCGCCCGAACGCCTTGTTGGCCCGGCATGGAAATCGTCGGCAATGCCGTCGAAGCCCAACCGCAATTCACCCACCGGACGCGTCTGGAAATCATCGGATGGCGCGACATAGAGCGCGGCCGCGCGGGCTGAAAGCTTCCGGGCCGGGATGATCTCGACCGGCTGTTCGGTCTCAGGAAACAGATCCAGCATGGCGTTCTTTCCTTGGTTCATGCTCCCAAGCTTTGCCCTTCGGCCGGCAACGCCGCAAGAGCGGTTTGGGCCAAAGCGCGCAACTCTTCGGCCGAGGCGCCGTCCCGCGCCTGGATCGACATGCCGTTCATGACCCCGGCCAGGTACTTGGCGAAGCCCTCCACGGAGAAGCCTTCCGGCATGTCGCCCATTACCCTGCCCTTGGCCAGCCGTTCCGCGATAGCGGCCTCGCTTGCCTTGCGATAGGTCCTGAGCTCATCGGCAATGGCTTGCGCCTGCGGCGAGGCTGCCAGCGCGCCGCTGACGAACAGGCAGCCGCCCGGCTTGCCGGGCCTGGAGTAAGCTTCCGCCGCGCCGAAAAGCAACCGCCGGATCGCCTCCCCCGTCGGCACCGGCGCGCTGAGTGCATCCAGTGCAAACCCGATCTCCGTCTCATGGTAGCGCGTCAGCGCCTTGCGAAACAGCGTCTCCTTGTCGGTGAAGGCGTTGTAGATCTGTGGCGGCGTCAGCCCCATCGCCTCGCGTAGCATGGCCAGCGATGTCGCCTCATAGCCATGTTCCCAGAACAGATGCATCGCCGCATCCAGCGCCCGGTCGGGATCGAATGCGCGTGGTCGCCCGCCGCGTTGCTTTTCCAAATTTTCCATAACGATCGATACGAAACCAATTGACTCGTCCTTTTCGTGTAACGTAACGTTTGATACGAAACATGGCAAGCCGGAAGACGCGCTGGCGAAACCAACCATGCAAACCCAGCCAAAGGAGAGAAAAATGCCAATCACCGTGACCGCGCCCGAGGGCACACTGACCCCGACGGGAGAGCGCGAGATCCTGCCGCGCCTCAGCGCAGCGCTCATCGAAGCCTCCGGCGCCACCGGCAATTCGTTCTTCACGTCGATCGTCGGCGGCACCGTGCATCTCCTGCCGCCCCGTCACATCTATGCCGGCGGCGCCAATCGGCCGGTTGTCATGGTCGAGTTGAAATTGCCGAATATCGGCCTTGGATCGACTGAAGCTCGAAACGCCTTCATCACCGCCGCCGCCGGGATCGTCGCCGAACTCTGCGTTCCCAGCCATAGGCCCGAAAACACCTGGATCAACATCGTCAACGCGTCCGATGGCGGCTGGGGTATCGGCGATCAGCAATATACAGGCGACCAGCTTATGGCGGCCGCCGCCGCCGCGCACTGATCCGGCAAAGGAGCGAACCGATGCGGCTCTCCCCTTCGCTGTTCTTCACCACCAACTGCGAGCCGGCACTAGCCTTCTACGAGCAATGCGGGCTTGGGCGAGGAGCGATCCTGCTGCGCTGGGGCGACAACAACATGCCGGTGCGAACCGAAGCCATGCGCGGAAAGGTGCTGCATGCCCGGTTCGAAGGCCCGGGCATCCTGTTTCATGCTTCGGACAATGATGATGCCGAGCCGATGAAAGGCTCGGCATTGATGCTGGAGTTCGAAGAACTTGCCGCCATGCAGGTGCTTTTCGATCGCATGGCGGCGGGCGGCCGGATCACCGTGCCGCTGGCTCGGCAGTACTGGGGAACCAGTTTCGGCATGCTCGTCGACGCCTTTGGCGTGCAGTGGATGTTCAGCTGTTCTGGCGGCTGATGTTGCCAGGCCTGTTCCACCAGGAGGGCATCCCGTCATTCAAGTTCCAGTGCGTCGGTTTCGATGCTAGCTTCCGGGACAGCAGGAGGCGGCGATGGAACAAAGTGAAATCGTAAAACGATCAGCCGGAAACTTCTTGATCTTCGCGGCTTGCGCGTTCCTGTTGTGGATCTGGGCCGCGCTCATTGATCGGATTGCCCAGTTCGTGCACCTGTCAACGCCAGGACACCTCACTGGCGTTGCCACCTCGATAGCGAGTTCGTCCACGCTTCAGGCAATCATCAGCATCTGGCTTCTGACCGCTGCCGTAGCGATTGCATTTCCCGTGATCTGGCGACCGCTCTCCACGACCACGACGCTGATGTTCGACGTTGGCTATGGCATTCTTGGCGCCTTGACGGGCTTCGGCTTCGCCATCGGCCTGTTTGGTGGCGGTTGGCACATATTTCTGTGGGCGTTGATCTACAGCATCGCCATCGCCGTCGGCTACGCGCTGGTACGCTGGTGGTTGCCGCTTTCGGAAGTGCGATCTTACGGCGGTGGCCGGTGGATCCTTGCCGGCATCCTGTTCCTGGCCTCTCCTGTGATCCTTATCTGGGGATAGGCGGGCGAATGCCCAGGCCGCAAGAACGCATCAGCATCCGATCACGATCTTCTTACCTGGAATAAGGGCCGGTTTCAGCGCCGCGCCGCATTGCCGCCGCGCCGCGTGGCTCTGGTGACCGGGCACGGGCTACGGAGTCTCATCATGCGTCCGGTTACCGCAATCACGTTGCTCTGGCTGATCTGGGCCGTTTCATGGGGAGCCGCGGCGTTTTGGGCCGACCCGGTCAAACGACGCGCCGGCTTCCAGGCCGAGATGCCCTACCGGGCCGTGCTGCTGCTTGGCGCGATCCTGTTCTTCATCCCCGCGCATGGCTATGCCGGACGCCTGCGGCTGTGGATACCCGACAGGATCGAGGCATGGATCTGCGTGGCGCTGATCGCGGCCGGTCTCGTGTTCAGCTGGTGGGCACGCCTGCATCTCGGGCGGCTCTGGTCAGGCACGGTGACGGCCAAGGCCGAGCATCACGTCGTCGACACCGGTCCCTATGGTCTCGTCCGCCACCCGATCTATACCGGGCTGCTGCTGGCGATCCTTGCCACAATGGCGGCGAAAGGCACCGTCTGGGGTGTCGCCGGCGCGATCCTTCTCACCATCGGCATCGTCATGAAAGCCAGGCTGGAAGAGCGCTTCCTGCGTAGCGAACTCGGCACGGCCTATGATGACTATGCCGGCCGCATTCCAATGCTGGTGCCCTTCGCGCCGGCCTGACACGCCGGAGCTAGAGCAATTCCAGGAAAAGTGTAAAACAGTTTTCCGTCCGGAATTGCGTCAAAACAAAGAGCCAGAGCGGTTTGCCGTTTCCGTGAAACGGTGAACTGCTCTGGCGGATCAAAGCATGCGCAGCAGCGCGCCGCCAATCGAATAGCCCGCGCCGAAAGCGCAGAGCAGGCCGAAATCGCCGGGCTTCATGTCGGCGTGGTTTTCCGACAGCGCGATGATGGCGCCGGCGCCGGCGGTGTTGCCCAAGCGCTCCAACACCATCGGCGCACGGTCATGGTCGACCTCGTGGCCGAACGACAGTTTCAGGATCATGGCGTTCATGCGAGCGTTGGCCTGATGCAGCCAGAAGCGCCGGATCGCTTCCGGCGTCAGCCCATGCTCGGCCAGGAATTCGACGATGAACTTGTGCCCGGCGACGGTGACTTCCTTGAACACCTTGTTGCCGACCTGCTTGATCAGATTGCCTTCGAGGTTGATCATGTAGGGATCATCCTGGGCTGTGCGGGTGTGATAGCCGAGATTGGTGCGGATGTTGTTGGACATCTGCGTCCAGAGGCGGGTGTCCAGCACCTCGAAACGCCCGCGCCGCCTTTCGCCCTGGGCGAGCCCCTCGACTATCATCGACACCGATGCATCGCCAAAGATGAAATGCGTCTGCCGATCACGGAAATTCAGATGACCCGTGATGATCTCGGGCGTCGTCACCAGCACGCGCTTGTGTGCGCCCGAGCGCACAAGGTTTACAGCCATGTGCAATGCCGCCGCCGCCGACGAGCAGCCAAGCCCCATGTCGAAGCCGGCTCCTTTGGTGCCCAATGCCTCCTGCATCTCAATGGCGATCGCCGGATACGGCCGCTGCTGATGCGAGGACGAGCAGATCACCAGATCGATGTCCGACGGCCGCAGGCCGGCATGGTCGAGGGCTTTCCTGGCTGAAGCAACGCCGAACTCGGCCTGAAGCGACAGGACATCATCCGGCCGCGCCGGAATGCGCGGCGTCATGCGCGTCGGGTCGAGAATACCCTCCCGCTCGATCACATGGCGCGTCTGGACGCCCGAGGCATGGACGATGAAGGCGCTGTCCGATTTCTGCAGCAACGTCTCCCCGGTGGTGGAGCGATGCGCATTCTCGGTATCGACCCAGGTGTTGAAGCTGGCGACCAGTTCTTCGTTGGTGATCTTGGATTCGGGGATTTCAACGCCGATGCCGCTGATGATGACGCGATGCATGTCCAGTCCGTCCATCCGCAAGCATTGCGGCTTCATGTGAGCGCCGAAAAGACTCGGAGCTCAGGCTTTTCTCATTGTGGCGGTTTACGCCAGCTTAACCAGAAGCATTCACCCGATTTCACCAGGCACACAACTTGGTATTGGTCTGCGGGTTGTTCCAGCACGCGCCATCGTCACGGCTGCGCACGAACTGGCCGGGCAGCGGCACATTGCGACGGCCGAGATTGACATAGCCATAGGCAAAGCCCGGCCCGTCGATCTCCAACACATAGGTTGGATAGCCCGGCGCCGAAACGCGGAAACTGCCTGCGTCGTCCACGGCCCTGTAATTGCAAGGAAAATAGCCGTCGTCCGTGGTGAAGCAGCGCGCCCGCTTGGCTTCGGCCGACATCGAAAAGGCCAGAAGTGCCGCCGCGCAAACGCTGCCGCCGAAAGCCACCCTTTTCAGTGTCATCATCCACCCCTGCCACACGGCCCGTCGATCGGGATCTTGCGGCCACGAAATGCGCACGACAGCGAAAACGGGTCAAGCGCCTTGGATCCCCGGTTGTGCCGCGTGGCTAACCGATCCTAAGCGGCCCGCTTGGCGACTATGAAGATACGGGGAAAGCGCAGCAGCACCTTGCCATCAGCCGTCTTGGGGTAGGCCTTGGCGATCTTGGCCGTGTAGCTGTCGAGGAACAGCTTGCGCTCGGCGGCGTCCAGCGGATCGAGGAACGGCTTCAGCCCGGTCGCCTTTACCCATTCGACGATCGCCTCGGCGTCGGCCAACGGGTGATTGTAGGCGGTGTGCCAGATATCGAGCCGGCCGGAGAACGGCGACAGAAGGTCATAATAGAAAGACACCGGTGGCAGTGGCCCGCGCGCGGCACCTTTCATCTTTTCGGCGAACGGCATTTCCTTCGCCGTGTCCCGCATCAGCTGATGCGAGGCTTCACCGAGATTGTCGGGCATCTGGATGGCCAGCGCGCCGCCGGGGGCCAGAAAACCCATCAGCCGCTGGAACACCGCTGGATGCTCGGGCAGCCATTGGAACACCGCATTGGCGAAGATCACGTTGACCGGCTCGGCCGGCTGCCATGTGGATGCATCGGCGAGGTCAAAGGTGACGCCAGGCAGGCGAGCCCTTGCCTTCTCGATCATGTCGGGAGATGTGTCGAAGCCGCTCACCCCGGCATCCGGCCAGCGCTCGCCCAGCAACTCCGTCGAGTTGCCGGGACCGCAGCCGATGTCGACGACCCGGCGCGGGAAGTCGACCGGCACTTGCGCCACGAGATCACGCGCCGGTCGCGTGCGCTCGTCCTCGAATTTCAGATATTGGGCGGCGGACCAATCAGCCATTTCAGCTCTCCTCATATCCGTTGAGAAATTCGCCGCCCCAATACACTTACAGCTTGAGAGTGAACCCCTTACCGCGTCAGCCTCTTGTAGGTCATGCGGTGCGGGTTGACGGCATCGGGCCCGAGCCGGCGGATCTTGTCCTGCTCGTAATCCTCGAAGTTGCCCTCGAACCATTCGACGTGGCTGTCGCCCTCGAAGGCGAGGATGTGCGTCGCCAGACGATCGAGGAACATACGATCGTGGGAGATGATGACCGCGCAGCCGCCGAAGTTTTCCAATGCGTCTTCAAGTGCCGCCAGCGTTTCCGTATCGAGATCGTTGGTTGGTTCGTCGAGCAGCAGCACATTGCCGCCGGTCTTCAGCATCTTTGCCAGATGGACGCGGTTGCGCTGGCCGCCGGACAGATTGCCGACCTTCTGCTGCTGGTCGCCGCCACGGAAGTTGAACGAGGCGCAATAGGCGCGGGTGTTGGCTTCGAACTTGCCGAGCTTGACCACTTCGGCGCCGCCCGAGATTTCTTCCCACACGGTCTTTGACGGATCGAGCGCGTCGCGGCTCTGGTCGACATAGCCGAGCTTCACCGTTTCGCCGACGCGGACAGAGCCGGCATCCGGTGTTTCCTGGCCGGTGATCATGCGGAAAAGTGTCGTCTTGCCGGCGCCGTTCGGGCCGATGACGCCGACGATGCCGCCGGGCGGCAGCTTGAATTCCAAGCCATCGATCAGCAGTGTGTCGCCAAAGCCCTTCGTCAGGCCTTCCGCCTCGATCACCACATTGCCGAGCCGCTCGCCATGTGGAATGACGATCTGCGTATCGCTCGGGCGCCGCTTGTCGGCTGCATCCAGCAGGTCCTGGAAGGCCTGGATACGTGCCTTGGACTTGGTCTGGCGAGCCTTCGGGCTGGACTGGATCCACTCGCGCTCGCGGCCGATGGCGCGCTGGCGGGCATCGTCCTCGCGGCCTTCCTGCTTGAGGCGCTTGGCCTTGGCTTCGAGATATTTGGTGTAGTTGCCCTCATAGGGAATGCCACGGCCGCGATCGAGCTCGAGGATCCAGCCGGTGACATTGTCGAGGAAGTAGCGATCGTGGGTGATGATCATCACGGCGCCCGGATAGGCGCGCAGATGCTTTTCCAGCCACGCCGTCGTCTCGGCGTCGAGATGGTTGGTCGGTTCGTCGAGCAGCAGAAGGTCGGGCTGGCGCAGCAGGAGCTGGCAGAGCGCTACGCGGCGGCGTTCGCCGCCCGAAAGCTTGGTGACTTCCGAATCCTTGGGCGGGCAGCCGAGTGCTTCCATCGCCATCTCGACCTGCTGTTCGAGATCCCACAGGTTCAGCCGGTCCATCTCGTCCTGGAGCTTGGCCGACTCGTCGGCCGTCTCGTCGGAATAGTTCATCATCAATTCGTTGTAGCGTTCGATGATGGCGGTCTTGGCGGCGACGCCTTCCATGATGTTTTCGAACACGGTCTTGGTCGCATCGAGCGCCGGCTCCTGCGCCAGGTAGCCAACGGTCGCGCCTTCGGCCAGCCAAGCCTCGCCATTCCACTCCTTGTCGAGCCCGGCCATGATCTTGAGGATCGTCGACTTGCCCGAACCGTTGGGGCCGAGAATGCCGATCTTGGCGTCGGGGTAGAAGGAGAGATGAACGTTCTCGAGCACCTTCTTGGTGCCATAGGCCTTGTTCAGGCCGGCCATGTGATAGATGAACTGGCGTGCCACGCGCGCTTTCCCTGATCCGAATGAATGGAAGTTGCGCGTTATGTAGGCGATGCGGTGCCGAACGGCAATCGCTTTTGGCACGGCACGCCAGTCGCGAACCACGCGCATTCGTCGCACCATCGAAGTTTTCGCTGGCCGCGGGCGCGCGAGAAAGGTCCGGTTAACCCTTCCACGTCAAAACAGTACCGGGGTGGAATCGCTGGCACGCCGCGATTTCGGAACAGGGATCGGATCGACGGCATTGCTGAACAGTTTCCTGCTCCTTGCCGAAGCGGTTCTCTACTTCGGGGTCATGGTCACCCTTTTCCGGTTCAGGAGCCGCATCGGCCTCGGCGTGTTCGTCTGCGCGCTCGGCGTCATGCATTTTCTGGAAACCTATCTCGCCAGCGTTTTCTATGTCGCCTTGCCGTTCGGCCTGGTTTCGCCGGGGTCCGCCGTGCTGTTTTCCGGCAAGCTGGTGATGCTCCTGCTGCTTTACATCAAGGAAGACGCCGCCACTGTCCGCCAGCCGATCTATGGCCTGCTGCTCGGCAATGGGCTGATGATCGGGCTCGTGCTGCTGCTTCGCATGCACGCCATCGCCACGCTTCCCGATGGCAGGCTGCCCGACATCGGCTTCATCGACGAGATGGGCTGGCTGATGGTGTGGGGAACGACGCTGCTGTTCATCGACGCCATCCTCATCATCCTGCTCTACGAAAAGCTCGGCAGATATCTGCGCAAGTCGCCTTTCGCGCGCATCCTGATCTCGGTCGCCTGCGTGCTGACCTTCGACCAGGCGGGATTTTTCGCGGCACTTCATATCTTCGCCGACGCGCCGTTCGCGGTCTTCTTCGGCGGCTGGTTTGCCAAGATGATCGCCGCGTTGATCTTCAGCGGCATGCTTGTCGCCTATCTGCGCTGGTTCGAGGCCCGCCAGATCGTGGTGCCGCGCGGGCTTTCCGACATCTTCGACACGCTGACCTATCGCGAACGTTATGAGGCCCTGGTCAAGCATGTCGGCCGCGATGGCCTGACCGGCCTGTTGCATCGCGGCAGTTTTGAAACCGATGGCGAGGCCGCGGTCGCCGCCAGCCTGCGCACAACCAAGCCGCTCAGCCTGCTGATCATCGATGTCGATCACTTCAAGTCGATCAACGACCGCTTCGGCCACGCCGAGGGCGACAAGGTGCTGAAATCCATCGCCGCCGTTCTGGCCGAAGCCATTGGCGAGGGCGATCAGGCATTCAGGATCGGCGGCGAGGAATTCGCCATCCTGTGCTGGCGCCCGCATTCGGTCGCCAGGCTGTTTGGCGAAAGCATCCGCCATGCCGTAAAGGCATCCGCGACCGCCAGCAAATTCGACCTTACCGTCAGCGCCGGCGTCTCGACCGTAAGCGACAGCACCCGCCGACTGGCCGATCTCTTCGCGCTGGCCGACCAGCGGCTCTACAAGGCCAAGCTCACCGGACGCGACCGCGTCATCGGCGAACCCGCCGGCAGCGAAAACCATGGCGCGGCGTGGACCACACCGGAACACCGCACGGGCCTGTAGAGACCGTTCCTTCCGCTTGCTCGAGCGCGATCTTGTCCGACGGCCGGCGAGCGACCGACCTCCCCGCTGCCCGCTTATTGGAACCCGATGGGATCAACCGTACCCGTGGGGCAGCCGGCCTTGTTGGTCGGCACCGACGCCATCAAAAGATCCTTGAGCGAACTGTCCGGACCGATCTGGCCAGCCAGGCCGAGCGTCAACTCACCGATCAGCCGCCTGCCGTTCGAAGGATCGATGACGCAGGAAACCCGGACCCGGTCACCCGCGCCGGCGCCAAAGGCACTGTCGAAGGCGCCTCGGATCTGGTCCGCCGTCAGCTTCTGGCCGATGTTCTTGGCGAACAGGTCACGCACCGGCGACGTGTTCACCGTGCGCATCAGGTTGAGCGCATCGGAAAAATACTCCTGCTGGCTCTTGCCGTAGCAGGTACCGTGCTTGATCCACTCATGCCGCTCCAGATTGGAAGCAGTGCCCGGCATCACCTGATCGAGTTCGGTTCGCGTCTTGGCGTCCAGGTTGACCGGCGGCAAATCCTTCCAGTGACCCGGATTGTCATTGGCCTTGTCGCTTGCCGTCGCCTGGCAATAGAAATTTCCGTTCGGCTGCGGCCACAGCCCGTGCAAGGTGAAATGCGTCGCGTCGAAATCCCCGGCATTCTGGGTCCGGCACTCGGTCTTGCTCGGCTTGGTTTCGCAGAACGCCGGCTGCCAGCTCAGCGCGAAGATGTATTCCGGCTTGCCCGAAGCCTCCTGCTTGCCCTGGCCAACGCGCGCCGCCGGCACGGTCGAAGCGCTGCCGCCGGAAACATGGCCGCAGCTCACCTTCACCCAACGGCGCTCCGGATCGGCACCCGGCACGAGGATCAGGAAATGCGTCGGCGTGTCCTTGTTGCCCGCCAGGAGCTCGTAGCTCTTCCCGGCATCGGTCGACAGATTGCCGGGATTCTTGCCGCTCTTGATCGCCTGCGTCGCCGGACAGGAAGCATCGGCCACGAAGGACCCGCTCATCTTCACATCGGCCTGCGCGGCACCAGCCAGCGACGCGGCCAGAATTCCCAACCCCAAGACAAGACCCGTCCGCATTTCACCACCCTGGCTCAACAATTGCCGCAACACACTGCCGCTGTCTCCGTGTCAGAATTGCGATACGGCGTGCGCCGAAGCAAGAACATCCACGTAGAAAAGCCGAAGCGCCCGATTGACGCAAACCGCTGCCGGCGCAAACAAAGGTCTTCGGCGCGGCGCGTCTTCTTGGGACACGCGGAGAGCCGTGCATGTTGGAGATGAAGCGGCGATGTCATTCAGCCAACAGCGCGTGCTCCGCTCGCCAACCGGCGCCGATCTCAACCTTTATGTGAAACAGGCCGACGACCCTGCCCGCGCGGTCGTCCAGATCAATCACGGGCTGGCCGAACACGCAGCCCGCTATGCCCGTTTCGCCGATTTCCTGGCTGGGCGAGGCTACCACGTCTACGCCCATGACCATCGTGGTCACGGCGCCACCAAGGCGCCCGACGCACCGTTGGGCAGGTTCGGCGATAGCAACGGCGGCGCCAAGGTCATCGCCGATGTCGGCGCCGTGCATGACCTCATCGCCGGCGAGCATCCGGGCCTTCCGGTCATCCTTTTCGGCCATTCGATGGGTGGCCTTGTCGCGCTGAATTTCATGCTCGACCATTCGGCTAGACTTCACGCCGCCGCCATATGGAACGCCAATTTTTCCGCCGGGCTTCTCGGCCGCGCGGCGCAGGCCGTGCTTGCCTGGGAAACATTCCGGCTGGGCTCCGACGTGCCGTCCCGCATGCTGCCGAAGCTCACCTTCCAGGCCTGGGGCAAGGCCGTGCCCGACCATCGCACCCTGTTCGACTGGCTGTCGCGCGACGCTGCCGAGGTCGATAAGTACATCGCCGATCCGCTGTGCGGCTGGGATGCCTCGGTGTCGATGTGGCGCGATGTTTTCGGCTTCATCTTCCGGGGCGCCGACAACGCCAATTTTGGCGGTGTCGGCAAGACGCTGCCCATTCTCCTGGTCGGTGGAGAAAAAGACCCCGCGACCGATGGCGGCAAGGCGATCAGCAACCTCGCCGGGCGTATGCGCGCAATGGGCTTTTCGACTCTCGTTTCAAAGGTTCACGCGCAGACCCGACACGAAAGCCTGAACGAGGTGAATAGGGACGCCATCATGGAAGACTTCGCTGTCTGGGCCGACAGCGTCCTGAAACTTCCTTGACCATCAGATAGAGCCTTCGTCCAACGACCAATGTCTTGGCCTACCGCAAGGACCGTGACAGCCACGGCCGGTCTTGATAGAGCCTCTGTTTTCGACCAACCACGGTGACCCATGACTGAGCCCCCGCTGAAAGGCGTCCGCGTCGTCGAACTCGCCCGTATTCTTGCCGGGCCATGGGCCGGTCAGCTGCTTGCCGATCTCGGCGCCGACGTCATCAAGGTCGAAAGCCCCGATGGCGGCGACGACACCCGCAAATGGGGCCCGCCCTTCGTCATGAGCCATGACGGCGAGAATCTGTCGGCCGCCTATTACCACTCCTGCAATCGCGGCAAGCGTTCCATCGCCATCGATTTCTCGACGCCTGAAGGCGCGGAAACCGTTCGCCGGCTGGTCCAAACCGCCGATGTGCTGATCGAGAACTTCAAGCTGGGCGGCCTGAAGAAGTACGGGCTGGATTATGACAGCCTGCGCAAGATCAATCCGAAGCTGGTCTATTGCTCGATCACCGGCTTCGGCCAGGACGGCCCCTACGCACCACGCGCCGGCTATGATTTCATCATCCAGGGCATGGCCGGCATGATGTCGATCACCGGTGAGGTCGGGCGCGAGCCGCAGAAGGCCGGCGTCGCCATATCCGACATATTCACCGGCCTCTATTCGGTCATCGCCATCCAGGCCGCATTGCGCCACGCCGAGAAGACCGGCGAAGGACAGCAGATCGACATGGCGCTTTTCGACACCCAGATCTCGGCGCTCGGCAACCAGAACCTCAACTATCTCGTCTCCGGCAAGTCGCCGGTGCAGATGGGCAATGCGCATATGAACATCGCCCCCTACGAGGTCTTGCCGGTCAGGGATGGCCATATCATCCTGGCTGTCGGCAATGACGGCCAGTTCGCCAAGTTCTGTGCTGTCGTCGGACTGGATGACCTTTCGTCGAACCCCGACTTCGCCACCAATCCCGCGCGCGTTGCCAACCGCGTGAAGCTGCGTGAGCTGATGACCGAGGCGCTGAAGACTTTTGACCGTGATCCGCTGCTGGCAAAGCTGGAAGCGGCAAGCGTGCCGGCGAGCCCCATCAACAACATCGGCCAGATGTTCGCCGATCCGCAGACCATCGCGCGCGGCATGCGGCTCGATCTCGATGACGGCCATGGCAACATGCTGCCCTCGGTGCGCGCGCCGATGGTCATGTCGGGCACGCCGCTGGTCTATGAGCGGCCCTCGCCACGTCTTGGCGAACACACCGAAGAAATCCTTGCTGAGCTGGAGAGGTCAGGGAAATGAAGACCGGCGGACAACTGATCGTCGACGCGCTCGAAGCCAACGGCACCGACCGCATCTTTTGCGTGCCAGGCGAATCCTATCTCGCGGTGCTCGACGCGCTGCACGATTCGACCATCCGCACCATCGTCTGCCGCCAGGAAGGCGGCGCCGCGATGATGGCCGACTGCCAGGGGCGGCTGACCGGCAAACCCGGCATCTGCTTTGTCACACGCGGCCCCGGCGCCACCAATTCGTCGGCCGGCATCCACATCGCCATGCAGGATTCGATTCCGCTCATCCTGTTCATCGGCCAGGTCGCCAGCCACGCCAAGGAGCGCGAGGCGTTCCAGGAGGTCGACTACAAGAGGTTCTTCGGTGACATCGCCAAATGGGTGGTCGAGATCGACGACGCTTCGCGTATCCCCGAATTCGTCACCCGCGCCTTCGCTGTGGCGACTTCAGGCCGTCCTGGCCCGGTTGTCATCTCCCTGCCCGAAGACATGCTGACCAGCCTGGTCGAAGCCCCAGCCGCGGTGCCCTACACCCCGGTCGAAACCCGACCGGGCGAAGCCGAACTCGATGCGCTGGAGAGCTTGCTGGCCAAGGCGAAGCGGCCTTTCGTCATTCTCGGCGGCACGCGCTGGGATGCCGATGCGGTAGCAGACATCCGAGCCATCGCCGAGGCGTGGTCGCTGCCGGTAGGCTGTTCCTTCCGCCGCCAGATGCTGTTCGACCACCTGCACCCCAACTATGCCGGCGATGTCGGCATCGGCATCAATCCGAAGCTGGCAGCCGCCATCAAGCAAGCCGACCTCGTGCTGCTGATCGGCGGCCGCATGGGCGAAATGCCCTCCTCCGACTACACGCTGCTGAAGAGTCCTTACCCCGACCAGACGCTGGTTCATATCCACGCCGACGCCGGCGAACTCGGCCGCGTCTACCGCCCGACGCTCGCCATCAACGCCTCGCCTTCCGCCTTCGTCAAAGCCTTCGCCAAGCGCAAGCCGGCAAACGCACCGGCTTGGGCCGCCGAGACGCCGCAACTTCACGCCGCCTATCTCGACTGGTCCACGCCGCCGGAAACCGGGCCCGGTTCCGTCCAGATGGGCCCGATCATGAACTATCTGGAGAAGACGCTGCCGGAAGACACCATTTTCGCCAATGGCGCCGGCAACTACGCCACCTGGGTGCATCGCTTCCATCGCTTCCGCCGCTTTGGCACGCAGGCGGCGCCGACCTCCGGCTCGATGGGCTACGGCACGCCGGCCGCGGTCGCCGCCAAGGCGCTCTATCCCGATCGCACCGTGATTGCCTTTGCCGGCGATGGCTGCTTCCTGATGAACGGACAGGAATTCGCCACCGCCGTGCAATATGGGCTGCCGATCATCGTCATCGTCGTCAACAATGGCATCTACGGCACCATCCGCATGCACCAGGAGCGTGAATATCCCGGCCGCGTCGTTGGCACGGACCTGAACAATCCGGACTTCGCGGCTCTGGCCCGCGCCTATGGCGGTCACGGCGAGACGGTCGAGAAGACCGCCGACTTCGCGCCCGCCTTCGAACGTGCCCGCGCCAGCGGCAAGCCTGCGATCGTCGAGATCAGGCTCGACCCGGAAGCGATCACGCCAACCCGTACAATGACCCAGATCCGCGACAAGGCCTGACAAAAGAAAAGGGGCGATCGCTCGCCCCTTTTTCAGCCGGTGCGAACCTGCCTACATCGCTTTGTCGATCTGTCCACGGATTTCGCCATCCTTGTTGGCCGCAGTGTGGATGTTGACGTAATATTTGCCGGCCATCAGGTCGGTGACCTGCGCGTCAGTCAATGTCGCCGAACCCTTGACCGGGCTCTTCAGCTTGCCTGTGAATGGAATGACGACGCCTGCGTTCTCACCGATCGCCGCGGGCCCATGAATATGCCCGGCGATCGCCGGTCCGCTCAGACCGGAATATTTCACCGTCCAGCTGAGCTTCTTGCTCGTCGTATCGAAGGTGAGAGCGGCCGTACCCTTGCCCTTCGTGGTGATGGGCGGGTTCTGCTGAGCACCGTCCAGTGTGGCCTTCATCTTCACGGTTTCGGCGAAAGCCGGCGACGCGAGCAGGAACGATGCCGAAATGGCCAGGGCCGAAAACATCGGCGAGAAGGATTGCATGCGCATTTTATGACCTCCGTTGTGGGTACAGCATTCCTCGCGGCCCCCCAGCGCGTGGATGCATCAGCACAACGGCCGGATGGCCTAAAGTATCCCTTCGGGGCACGCTTTTTTGATGACTGATGAAAAAGGGGCGGTCACCCGCCCCTTTTCCAGTCCCCTCGACACCGGCTGAGTACGCCAGACCCTTCGGGCGATGCCCACTGATCCGCGAAGGCAACGATCAGACGGCCGCCAGCGCCTGCGTCAGGTCGGCGATCAGATCGTCTGGATGCTCGACACCGATCGACAGCCTGACCGTGGTCTCCAGCACGCCGATGCGCTGGCGCACGTCGAAGGGAATGCCCGAATGGGTCATGGCCGCCGGATGGCTTGCAAGCGATTCCGTGCCGCCAAGGCTTACGGCCAACTTGAAGATCTGCAGCGCGTTCAGAAAAGCGAAGGCCGCCTTCTGGCCGCCCCTGATGTCGAAGGAGAATGTCGAACCGGCGCCGCTGCACTGGCGTAGATAGACCCGGCCCGCTTGCGTATCCTCGCCCAGGAACGGCAGGTAGTGCACCTTCTCGACCTTGGCATGATCACGCAGGAATTCGGCGACCATGCGCGCATTGTCGTTGGCCCGCTCCATGCGGATCGACAGCGTCTCCAGCGAGCGGCCGAGCATCCAGCAGGAATGCGGGTCGAGCTGCGTGCCGATCGCGCCGCGCAGCGCCTTGATCGGCTTGGTGACCGCCTTGCTACCCATGGCAGCCCCCGCGATCAGATCGGAATGGCCGCCGACATATTTGGTCAGCGAATAGACGGAAATGTCGGCGCCGTGTTCGATAGGCCGCTGGAAGACCGGGCCAAGCAGCGTGTTGTCGCAGGCGATGATCGGCGTCATGCCTCGCCTGGCGCCGATCTCGTCGGCGATCTTCCGCATCAGCGCGATATCGACCAGGCTGTTGGTCGGGTTCGACGGCGTCTCGATCAGGATGACCGACACACGGCCCTTCGCAGTCGCCGCGTCGGCCGCCGCGCGCACCGCCGTCTCGTCGACGCCATCGGCGAAGCCGACAGCGCCAATGCCAAAGCCGGCAAGCGTGCGCGTCAAAAGCGTCTCGGTGCCGCCATAGAGCGGCTGCGAATGCAGGATGACATCGCCGGGGCGGGCATAGGCGAGCAGCGTCGTCGCGATCGCCGACATGCCAGACGAGAACAGGATGCAGGCGTCCGTCCCCTCATAGATGGCCAGCCGGTCCTCGACGATCTCGCTGTTGGGATGGTTGAAGCGCGAATAGACCAGACCGGACGCCGTGCCGCTTGGCGGCTCCTTGCGGCCGGATGTGTAGTCGAAGAAGTCACGCCCCTCCTCCGCCGACTTGAACACGAAGGTGGAGGTGAGGAAGACCGGCGGCTTGACCGCGCCTTCCGACAGTTGCGGATCGAAGCCATAGCTCAGCATCAGCGTCTCCGGATGGAGCTTGTGGTTGCCGATATGGGTTTTCGAAGGACGCGGCGCGGTCATGATGTTCCCTGCTTTTTTCGAGACGTGTGTCAGCAATTTATGCGATCCCCAGCCTTCAGTCCTTGCTATTTTTGGACCCTCATGGCTGCATTATCGCAATGAATTGCCTGGAGAGGCCAAAAGTGCAGCAGAAGATAGCCGATGATTTCGACCGCAAGATCCTGCATGAACTGCGGGCCGACGCGCGCATCACCAACAACGAGCTTGCCGAGCGGATTGGCCTGTCGCCATCGCCCTGCCTGAGGCGCGTGCAGCGGCTGGAGGAAACCGGGATCATCAGGGGCTACACCACGCTGGTCGATCCCGCCGTCTTCGGCTGGACAATGGTCGCCATCGCCACCATCCGGCTCAGCCGCCAGAACGAGGACGAGATCGTCATGTTCGAGGACGCGATCCGGGGCTGGGAAGAGGTCCTGGAATGCCACCTCGTCACGGGCTCGCGCGACTATGTGCTGAAGGTGGTGACCGGCGGCCTCGACCAGTACGAGCGCTTCATCAAGGAAAAGATCGCCCGGTTGAAATGCGTCGCCTCGATCGAGACCAGCTTCGTCATGAACACCATAAAGGAACGGCGCCTCTGACCCTTGGCCGGAGGCGCCGTTCCATCTCGTCGTTTGAGCATGATCTTTTCGGGATCATGCCCTGGCAGGCTTATTTGATCGCCTTGTCGGTGATGGCGGTCGTGTAGGCGCCGGTCGGCTCCTTGGTGATGATCTTCTGGTCGAGCAGCGCCTTGGCGGTGCGCTCGTAGGTGGCCGGATCGAGCTTGCCGTCGGCATTGTCGATCAGCTTGGCGACTTCGCTCATCATGCGCTTCTGGTGGTTCTCGTCCTGGCCGCCACCATCCATGACGATGCTTGCCGCCTCGTCATTATGGTCGACGGCGTATTTCCAGCCCTTCATCGAGGCGCGCACGAAACGCACCATCTTGTCCTCGAAGGCCGGATCCTTGAGCTTGTCCTGTGACGCATAGAGGCCGTCCTCGAGCAGGTCGTTGCCCATGGCCGAGTAATTGAACACGGTCAGCTGGTCCGGCTTGTAGCCGGCGTCGATGAGCTGCCAATACTCGTTATAGGTCATGACCGAGATGCAATCCGCCTGCTTCTGGATCAGCGGCTGCACGTCAAAGCTCTGCTTCAGAACGGTGACGCCGTCCTTGCCGCCATCGGTCTTCAGGCCAAGCTTGTTCATCCAGGCGTAGAACGGATATTCGTTGCCGAAGAACCAGACGCCCAGCGTATGGCCCTTGAAGTCGGCCTCGGTCTTGATCGGGCCGTCCTTCGGGCAGACCAGTTCCATGCCGGCCTTCTTGAACGGTTGGGCGATGTTAACCAGCGGCACGCCCTTTTCGCGTGCGGCCAGCGCGCCGCCCATCCAGTCGACGATGACGTCGGCGCCACCGCCGGCGATCACTTGTTCCGGCGCGATATCAGGACCGCCAGGCTTGATGTCGACATCGAGACCCTCGGCGTCATAGAAACCCTTGGCCTTGGCAACATAGTAGCCGGCAAACTGAGCCTGCGTGACCCATTTCAGCTGCAACGTCACCTTGTCCGCGGCCATTGCCTGGAACGCGGCAAGCGACATTGCGCCGGCCAGCATCGGAATAATCAGCTTTTTCATTTTTACCCTCTGAAGTTAGCACCCTAAACCCACCGCCCCTATCCACCACGGACAGAGGGATGCCAAAACGTGACGGCTCTTTCGGCAAGAGCGACCACGCCATAAAAGACCGAACCCGCAAGTGCTGCAACCGCGATTTCGGCCCAGACCATGTCGATGTTCATCCGCCCCTCGGTCGAGATGCGGAAGCCCATGCCGACGACCGGCGTGCCGAAGAACTCCGCGACGATGGCGCCGATCAGCGCCAGCGTCGAATTGATCTTCAGCGCGTTGAAGATGAAGGGGGCCGCTGCCGGTAGCCGCAGCTTCAGCAGCGTCTGCCAGTAGTTCGACGCATAGGTGCGCATCAGGTCGCGCTCCATATGCCCGGAAGCGGAGAGACCCGCGACCGTGTTCACCAACATCGGGAAGAAGGTCATGATGATGACCACCGCCGCCTTGGACTGCCAGTCGAAGCCGAACCACATGACCATGATGGGTGCGACGCCGATGATCGGCAACGCCGAAACCATGTTGCCGATCGGTAAGAGGCCGCGCCGCAGGAACGGCACGCGGTCGGCAAGCACCGCGGTGATGAAGCCGGCGCCGCTGCCCACGACATAGCCAAAGATCACCGCCTTGAAGATGGTCTGCCGGACATCGGCGCCGAGTATCGGCAGCGAGTTGACAATGCGCACGCCGATGGCGCTTGGCGGCGGCAGCAGGATGAAGGGGACGCCGGCACCGCGTGTCACCGCTTCCCAGATGATCAGAATCCAGGCGCCGAAGATTGCAGGGATGATCAGGCGAAGAGCCACGGCTGCCTTGCGGGAGCGTGGACGAAGCGACGAGAGCACTGCAACGCAACGCCAGGCGAGAAGCCATGCCGCGGCAAGCAGCAGGAAGAACGGTGCCCGCGCCAGGCCTTCGAAGCCGGCAATGCCACCAATCAACAGCCATGCCACCAGATGCGCGCCAATGAAAAGCACAACAGCTTCCACGATGGACGATATTCTGGCCATGGAGATCAAGGCCGAGAGAAGCAGCACGCCGAAGATCAGCCAGGTCGTCGCCGCATAGGGATATGTCAATGTCCCTGAGGGCTGCGCCAGAGCATCCACTTTTGGCGCGGCGATCGCGCCAAGCGCGACAGCGATCAGGCAGATCACAATGGCCAGCACCGCTTGCCAGGAGGGTTTCAACCGGGTCATGCCGGCCTCCCGCCCATGGCGCGGTCAACGATGCGGCCGGCAATGCCGACCACCATGACCAGAAGTGCGGCCACGATCGAGCCGGCGACCAGCGCCGACCAGATATCGATCGACTGGCTGTAATAGGCGCCGGCCAAAAGCTTGGCGCCGATGCCGGCGACAGCTCCGGTTGGCAGTTCGCCGACAATGGCGCCGACCAGGCTTGCCGCCACCGCCACCTTCATCGAGGTGAACAGGAAGGGCACCGAGGCCGGCACGCGCAACTTCCAGAAGGTCTGCATACGGCTGGCATTGTAGGTGTGCATCAGGTCGAGATGCATGATCTCGGGCGAGCGCAGCCCCTTCACCATGCCCACGGTCACCGGGAAGAACGACAGATAGGTCGAGATCATCGCCTTCGGGATCAGGCCGGTGATGCCTATCGCCGCCAGCACGACGATGATCATCGGCGCCACCGCGAGGATTGGAATGGTCTGCGAGGCGATGATCCACGGCATCAGGCTGCGGTCGAGCGTCGCCACATGCACGATGCCCACGGCGATGACAATGCCGAGCGCGGTGCCGAAAGCGAAGCCGAGCAGTGTCGACGACAGCGTCACCCAGGCATTGTAGACGAGGCTGCGATTCGAGTTGATGGGTCGCAGGAAGGTGTTTTCGAAGAAGTTTACCGCCACCTGGTGCGGCGCCGGCAGCGTCGGCTTCGGCTGCGACAGCGTCTTGCCGATGAGTTCGCTGAACGTGGAGGTCTCATTGGCACGGCGGTCGAGATCGTGCTGGAAAGGCGCGTTGAGGATGACGGCGAAAATGTACCAGAGGACGACCACGCCCGCGAGGATCGAGGTGACTGGGATGAGCTTGTCGCGGAAGGTGTCCATCTAGCAGGCCTCGCCAGATACGCGCCCTCCTCTCCCCAACGGGGAGAGAGTGGCCGGAGCGAAGCGGAGGTCATCCTGCACAGCCTCAATCATCATAGCTGTGCCCCGCCCTCAGCCCATCGCGGACGCGCGCGGCAATCGCCAAAAACTCCGGCGTCTCGCGGATATCGAGCGGCCGTTCCTTCGGCAGCGTGGATTCGATAATGTCGCTGACACGGCCCGGGCGCGGCGACATGACGACGATGCGCGTCGACAGGTAGACGGCTTCCGGAATGGAGTGAGTGACGAAGCAGATGGTCTTGTTCGTCCGTCCCCACAGTTCCAGCAATTGCCCATTGAGGTGATCACGCACGATCTCGTCCAGCGCGCCGAACGGCTCGTCCATCAGCAGAAGGTCGGCATCGAAGGCCAGGGCGCGGGCGATCGAGGCGCGCTGCTGCATGCCGCCCGAAAGCTGCCAGGGATATTTCTTCTCGAAACCCGACAGGTTGACGAGGTCGAGCGTGCGCTTGATGCGCTCCGCCTGATCCGCCTTGGACAGGCCCATGATCTCCAGCGGCAGCCCGACATTGCGCTCTATGGTGCGCCATGGAAATAGCGCGGCGGCCTGGAAGACATAGCCGTAGGCGCGTTTCTCGCGCGCCTGTTCGGGCGTCATGCCGTTGACCGAAATCGTGCCGGAAGTCGGCTTCTCCAGATCGGCGATGACGCGCAGCAAGGTGGTCTTGCCGCAGCCGGACGGCCCGATGAAGGAGACGAACTCACCCTTGCCGATAGTCAGATCGACATTGGACAGCGCCTGCACGGGGCCGTCGTTGGTCTGGAAGGTGAGGCCGAGTTTGCTTGCCGAGACGACGGCTGGCGAAGACCCTGTCATCGGCTGCAGCCTGCCTGTTCCCGCCACTGCGGCGCCGGCTGGAATCCGATTGCTTTTATCGCGATGTTGTTTTCCACTCGTCCCGTCCCATTGGTCTTGTCCCACTCGATCGACGCCCGGAGTTTCCCCGATGTCGCCCAAACCGACCTGTCATCTTATCCGCCCTGAAAGCACTTATGAAGGCAAGCAGGGGCTGACCTATTTCGCCGGCATCGCCACCGAGACCGTCGGCGCTTCCGGCATTTGCATGCACATGTTGACGATGCCGCCCGGCGCCCGAGCCAAGGCGCATATGCATGAGAGCCACGAAACGGCGATCTACGTGCTCTCCGGCGAAGTCCATACCTGGTATGGCGACCGGCTCGAGCATCATATCGTGGTCAAGGCCGGTGACCTCTTCTACATTCCGGCCGGCGTACCGCATCTGCCGGCCAATCTGAGCGGCGCCCCCTCTTCGGCTGTCATTGCCCGCACCGATCCCAACGAACAGGAAAGCGTCGTACTGCTGCCGGAACTCGATGCCCTGGTCGCATGAACCTTGCCAGGGTGGGCAGAGCCTTCCCGTCATCGGCACCGGGAGACTTCGCCCATCACATTGCCGTCCTCGTCAACGATCACAAGCCCCTTGGCGCTCTTGGCGCTTTGCTTGATGGTGAACTGGGTGGCCTGCTGGCCGTCCTCGCCTTCCGCCTGGCATTCGGCCTTCACTACCAGCGAGCCATCGGCCTGCGCCTTCTTGTCGCCAAAGCTGCAGGCACTGGCCGCCGTGATCAACTCCTTGTCGGTCAACAGCAGCATGTCCTCGGCATAGACTTCCTGGCCATTCTTGTTGACGCAGCCGGACTTGTTGCCAAAGGGCTTGGACAGGTCGATGCCGGCGGCCAAGGCTTGCCCGGCGGTCAGCATGGCGGCCGCCGCGACGGCAAGATGAACAGCCCGCACCCTCAAACCCCCGTCGCCGGAATGCCCGTCCGCTCCACCTTGCGCGGCGCGGTGATCTCCTTCCAGGTCGACAGCGCCCGGTTGACCGCCGCGTTCGGCTCGCGGCCGACGAACTCGCCATGGCCGGGCTTTGCCTTGACCTCGGCTTCCTGGATCGACAGTTCGCCGCGCGAGAAGACGAAGCGCGGCAGACCGGTCACCTCGACGCCCTCGAAGACGTTGTAGTCGATTACCGACTGCTGCTTCTTGGCCGCGATCGTCTTCTTGCGTTTCGGATCCCAGACGATGATGTCGGCATCCGCGCCTTCGACGATGGCGCCCTTCTTCGGGTACATGTTGAGTATCTTGGCGATGTTGGTCGAGGTCACCGCGACGAACTCGTTCATCGTCAGCCGCCCTGTGTTGACGCCCTTGGTCCACAGCACCGGCATGCGGTCCTCGAGCCCGCCGGTGCCGTTGGGGATCTTGGTGAAATCGCCGACGCCGAAGCGCTTCTGCTTGGTGGTGAAGGCGCAGTGGTCGGTGGCCACCACTTGCAGCGATCCAGCCTGCAGGCCGGCCCACAGTGAATCCTGGTGCAGCTTGTTGCGGAACGGCGGGCTCATCACGCGACGCGCCGCATGGTCCCAGTCCCCGTTGAAATATTCGCTCTCATCCAGCGTCAGGTGCTGGATCAGCGGCTCGCCGAACACACGCATGCCCTTCTGGCGCGCCCGGCGAATGGCCTCGTGGCTCTGCTCGCAGGAAACGTGCACGACATAGAGCGGCACGCCCGCCATGTCGGCGATCATGATGGCTCGGTTGGTCGCCTCGCCTTCCACTTCCGGCGGCCGCGAATAGGCGTGGCCTTCGGGGCCGTTATTGCCGGCGGCCAGCAGCTTCTGCGACAGGGCTGCAACCACGTCGCCATTTTCCGCATGCACCAGTGGCAGCGCGCCAAGGTCGGCGCAGCGCTGGAACGACGCATACATCTCGTCGTCATCCACCATCAGCGCGCCCTTATAGGCCATGAAGTGCTTGAACGAGGTGATGCCCTTGTCGACGACAGCAGCCATCTCGTCGAACACCTGCTTGCCCCACCAGGTGATCGCCATGTGGAAGGAGTAGTCGCAGGCAGCCTTCGAGGTCTTGTTGTCCCACATCTGCAAGGCTTCAAGCAGCGATTGCTGCGGCGCCGGCAGGCAGAAATCGACGACCATCGTGGTGCCACCGGCCAGAGCGGCGCGCGTGCCTGATTCGAAATCATCGGCCGAATAGGTGCCCATGAACGGCATTTCGAGATGGGTGTGCGGATCGATGCCGCCGGGCATCACGTAGCAGCCGGTGGCGTCGAACTCATGGTCGCCATGCAGGTCCGAACCGATGGCGACAATCTTGCCGTGCTTGACCAGCACGTCGGCCTTCCACGTACGGTCGGCGGTGACAATGGTGCCGTTCTTGATGACTTTGGACATTTTCTTGTTCCCTTGTTCTCTTCGCGCTTCTTGTGAGCGGCGTTTGGTGTCCAGATTTCTGAGTTCACTCCACGATGACGGCCGTCTCCACCACAGCGTGGAACAGCACGTCGGCGCCGGCCGAGGCCCATTCCTTGGTGATCTCTTCGGCCTCGTTGTGAGACAGCCCATCCACGCACGGGCACATCACCATCGCGGTGGGCGCCACGCGGTTGATCCAGCAGGCATCATGGCCAGCGCCGGAGACGATGTTGCGGTGCGAGTAGCCGAGCCGATCGGCGGCATCGCGGATCGCCTTGACGCAGCCGGCATCGAAGGTGACCGGATCGAAAGCGCCGACCTGTTCGATCTTATATTGGATGTCGAGCGCATCGCAGATCGTGTCGATGCCTTCGCGGATGCGGCCGTCCATCGCGTCCAGCACTTCCTTTTCCGGCGAACGGATGTCGATGGTGAAGACGGTGCGCCCGGCGATGATGTTGCGCGAGTTGGGATAGACTTCCATATGGCCGACCGCACCGACGGCGTCGGGCTGGTAGTCCATGGCGATCTCGTGCACCAACTCAATCACGCGGGCCATGCCGAGCCCGGCATTGCGGCGCTTGGGCATCGGCGTCGAGCCGGTATGCGCTTCCTTGCCGGTCAGTGTCACCTGCAGCCATTTCAGGCCCTGGCCGTGAGTGACGACGCCGATATCGATGCCTTCATCCTCGAGGATCGGCCCCTGCTCGATATGCAGTTCGAAAAAGGCGTGGATCTTTCGATCGCCGACCTTCTCGGTGCCCTTCCAGCCGATGCGCTCCAGTTCCTCGCCGAATTTTTTCCCCTGCTTGTCGACGTGCTGGTAAACGTCGGCCTGGTCGAGCACGCCGGCGAACACGCCTGACGCCATCATCGCAGGCGCAAAGCGCGAGCCTTCCTCGTTGGTCCAGTTGGTAACGACGATCGGATGCCTGGTCTTGATGCCAAGATCGTTGAGCGAGCGCACGACTTCCAGCCCGCCGAGCACACCGAGCACGCCGTCATACTTGCCACCGGTTGGCTGAGTATCGAGATGGCTGCCGACATAGACCGGCGGCAGGCTGGGATCGGTGCCTTCGCGGCGGGCAAACATCGTGCCCATCTCGTCGAGACCCATTTCGAGCCCGGCCGCCTCGCACCAGCGCTTGAACAGATGCCGTCCCTCGCCGTCCTCGTCGGTCACCGTCTGGCGATTGTTGCCGCCGGCAATGCCGGGGCCAATCTTCGCCATCTCCATCAGTGAATCCCACAAACGATCGGAATTGATTCGCAGATTCTCGCCGGGTGCGGCCATTCAAAGTCCTCTCAATTTATTCATTCCGTACAGGTGGCGGTTCCCGTCGCTTTCCTGTGCGGCTGTCTAGCGCATGACCCCGAAGATCGGAACGATTTTCGGGGTCATGCAAAATCAAAAATACCTCAGCGCCTTCGCTGCAGGCTTAGTCGATCGACCTCAGCACGTCCCGCACATGATCGACCAGTTCGTTGATCTGGCCCTTGGTGATGATCAGCGGCGGCGACAGCGCGATGATGTCGCCGGTGGTGCGGATCAGCGCGCCGCGTTCGAACGCCTTGAGGAAGGCCGAGAAAGCCCGTTTGGTCGGCTCGCCGGGGATCGGCGCCAGCTCGATCGCGCCGATCAGGCCGATGTTGCGGATGTCGATGACATGCGGCTCGCCCTTCAGCGAATGCAGCGCGTCTTCCCAATACGGCCCCAGCTCCTCGCCGCGAGTCAACAGGCCCTCTTCCTTGTAGGTGTCGAGCGTGCCGAGTGCGGCCGCGCAGGCAATCGGATTGCCCGAATAGGTATAGCCGTGGAAGAACTCGATCATATGCTCGGGGCCGGTCATGAAGGCGTCGTGGATTTCCTTCTTCACGAACACCGCGCCCATCGGGATGACGCCGTTGGAGACGCCCTTGGCGGTGGTCATGATGTCTGGCGTGACGCCGAAATAATCGGCGGCGAATGGCGTGCCGAGACGACCGAAACCGGTGATGACCTCGTCGAAAATCAGCAGAATGCCGTGCTTGGTGCAGATTTCGCGCAGCTTCTGCAGATAGCCCTTGGGCGGCAGGATGACACCCGTCGAACCGGCGACCGGCTCGACGATGACGGCCGCGATGGTCGAGGCGTCATGCAGAGTGACGATGCGCTCCAGTTCATTGGCGAGTTCCGCGCCATATTCCGGCACACCCTTCGAGAAGGCGTTCTTTTCCGGCAAATGCGTGTGCGGCATGTGATCGACGCCGCCGAGCAACGTGCCGAACATCTTGCGGTTGCTGACGATGCCGCCGACCGAGATGCCGCCGAAATTGACGCCGTGATAGCCACGTTCGCGGCCGATCAGGCGGGTGCGCGCGCCCTCACCCTTCACGCGGTGATAGGCGATCGCCATCTTCAGCGCGGTTTCGACCGATTCCGAACCGGAATTGGTAAAGAAGACGTGATCCATGCCCTTCGGCGCGAGGTCGACCAGGCGGTTGGCCAGTTCGAACACGATGGGGTGACCCATCTGGAAGGCCGGTGCATAGTCGAGTTCGGCGGCCTGGTGCTGGATTGCTTCGGTGATCTTCGGCCGGCAGTGGCCGGCATTGACGCACCAGAGACCAGCGGTGCCGTCGAGAACCTTGCGGCCGTCGCTCGTCGTGTAATGCATGTCCTTGGCGGACACCATCATGCGCGGCGCCTGCTTGAACTGCCGGTTTGCCGTGAACGGCATCCAGAAGGCACTAAGATCGTTCGGCGTGACTTTCAGCCGGTTGGACATGACCAAGACTTCCCCTTGTGAACTGTTTCGGTGCGGCCAACGCTTGGTCTTCGTTGCGTTTTCGTGCTACGCAAATTTTTGACCGGTTGGACAAACGTTAGCACCGCCATGTCGGCGGTCAAGGGATTACTAGCGGAAATGCGGCATTGGAAGCGCGCTCCACAGGCCGGAGAAAAACTGGTCCAGAGAATTGGTCCAGATGACAATCAAAGCGAGGGCTTGCAACGGTGACGACCAGCACGGAAGCCCCCCGCCGCACCCGCATCCAGATGGAAAAGCGCGAGCTCATTCTCGAGGCGGCGCTCGAGGTGTTCTCCACCAACGGCTTCCGTGGCTCGACCATCGACCAGATCGCCGAAGCCGCCGGCATGTCGAAGCCGAACCTGCTCTATTATTTCCGCCGCAAGGAAGACATCCACGAGACGTTGATGCAGCGGCTGCTCGACACCTGGCTGGCGCCGCTGCGCGAACTCGACGATATCGGAGATCCCCTGACCGAATTGCGCAGCTACATCAGGCGCAAGCTCGAAATGGCCCGCGATTTCCCGCGTGAAAGCCGGCTGTTCGCCAATGAGATCCTGCAGGGCGCGCCGCGTATCATGCCACTGCTGGCCGGCGAACTGAAGACACTGGTCGACGAGAAGGCCACCGTCATCAAGGGCTGGATGCGCGCCGGCAAGATCGCCAAGACCGACCCCTGGCACCTGATCTTCTCGATCTGGGCGACGACCCAGCACTATGCCGATTTCGACGTCCAGGTTCGCGCGGTGCTGGGCGCCGATCGTGGCGGCGACGGTCGCTTCGAGGACGCGGCAAGGTTCCTGGAGCAGTTGTTTATCGATGGGTTGAAGCCGAAGGCCTGACGGGTCTTCACGCGCTGAGCCGCTCGGCCGGAAGTTCGTCCAGCAGTTTCTGAAGCTTGGCAATCGAGTTCTGTTCGGCGAGCGGCGTGTAGACGATCAGCCTCATGTCCGAGCCGTCATCGATCGAAAGGCTCATATGCTCGAAAGCCATGGCGCCGGCGGTCGGGTGCCTGACATGCTTCACGCCGGACAGGCGGTGCACGACGTCGCGCTGAGGCCACCATTCACGGAACTCGGGGCTCGAACGCATCATGAGCGCGATCAGCCTCTCGAAATCCGGATCGCCGATATATTTCGCGCTTTCCGCGCGGAAGGCGGCAAGGGATGCCCGCGCCAGTTCTTCCCAGTCGACCAGCAGGTGCCGCCGGTGCGGATCGGTGAAGACGCCATGGATGATGTTGCGGGCGTCACCCTCCAGCAGGCCATAGTCGCCGAATATGGCCACGGCCCCGGCATTCCAGGCCAGCACATCCCAGCGCGGTCCAACGACATAGGCAGGCTGCAGGACAAGGCTCTGCAGCATATGCAGCAAGGGGCCGTCGACCTTTCCCGGCGCAATCCGCCGCCGCTCGGGCTGCTGGCGGCCGGCCAGCGTGAACAGATGCCGTTTTTCCGCGGCATCGAGGCGCAACGCCCCGCACAACGCTGTCAGCACTTCGACGGAGGGCCGCACCTCCCTGCCCTGCTCCAGCCATGTGTACCAGGTCGTGCCGACACCAGCGATCATCGCCACTTCCTCGCGACGCAGGCCCGGTGTGCGCCGCCGCAGTCCAGCCGAGATGCCTGTCGCCGAGGGCGTCAGCCTTTCGCGGCGCGAGCGCAGGAAGGCGCCGAGCTCGCGCCGGCGGCTGTCTTCAGCGGAATGTGAGGGAGCATCCATGGACCGTATTATAGCAGTATTGATACCAGGATAAAGTTTGAACTGTTTGGGAAGCGCCGGGCGTCCCATCTTCCGTCCAGAGCACAAAAATGGAGGCTCTGAACATGGACCTGAAAGACAAGACAATCCTCATCACCGGCTCGACCGACGGCGTCGGCCGCATGGTCGCGCAAAGGCTGGGCGCCGGCGGTGCCCGCGTGCTGGTGCACGGCCGCGATGCGACGCGTGGCAAGGCGGCGATCGGCGAAATTCAAGCCGCCGGCGGCAAGGCCGAGCTGCTCGTCGCCGACCTCGCTTCGATGGCGGAAGTTCGCCGCCTCGCCGAGGCCGTGCGATCCCGAACCAACCGGCTCGACATCCTCATCAACAATGCCGGCATCGGCACCGCCGGCGTCAAAAGACAGATCAGCGCCGACGGCTACGAACTGCGCTTCGCCGTCAACTATCTCGCTGGCTTCCTGCTGACATCGGAGCTTCTGCCATTGCTCAAGACCAGCGCGCCGGCGCGCATCGTCAACGTCGCCTCGGCCGGTCAGCAGGCGATCGATTTCGACGATGTCATGCTGACGCGCTCCTATGACGGGGTGCGCGCCTACTGCCAGAGCAAGCTGGCGCAAATCCTGTTCACCGTCGATCTGGCGGAGCAGCTGAAAGGCACCGGCGTCACCGTCAATGCGCTGCATCCAGCCAGTTACATGAACACCACCATGGTCCGGCAGGCAGGTGTGACGCCGTGGAACTCAGTCGAGACCGGCGCTGATGCCATCGTCAATCTCGCCACGTCGCCCGCGCTCGAAGGACGCAGTGGGCTCTATTTCGACGGCCTGCGGGAATCCCGCTCCGATGCCCAGGCCTATGACACCAAGGCAAGACAACGATTGCGCAGCCTGAGCCTCGACCTCGTCGGCCTGGCTTCCCCAACATCCAAGGAACAGTATTCATGACCAACAAGATAGAACACACCGTCATCATCGGCGGCTCCTCCGGCATCGGCCTCGCGACAGCGCGCAAGCTGCTTGGCCCGGGCATGAAGGTGACCATCACCGGACGTAACCAGGGAAAGCTCAACAATGCCTGGAAAAGCCTCGGCGGCGCTGCCGAAAAGGCTGCCTTCGACGCTTCGAAGCCGGACGAGGTTCGCAAGTTCTTCAACGACCTCGGCCCCTTCGATCATCTGGTGCTGGCAGCCAGCGGCGGCAAGGGCCTTGGCCCGTTCCAGACGCTTGACCTTGCCGACATCGGCAGCGGCGTCGAAGAAAAGGTACGGCCGCAATTGTCGTGCCTGCAGGTCGCCTTGCCGACGCTCAGCAAGAACGGATCGGTCACCTTCATATCGGCTGTATCGGCTCAGGTCGCGATGCCGGGCATCGCCGGCATCGGCGCCATCAACGGCATGCTGCTGACCGTGGCGCCGATCCTGGCGGTCGAACTGAAGCCACTGCGCGTCAACGTCGTGGCGCCCGGCGTCATCGACACGCCCTGGTGGGATTTTTTGCCCACTGAACAACGGCAGGCGATCTTTGACGAATATGCAGGAAAGACGCCGGTTGGCCGCATCGGCCGCGCCGAGGATGTCGCCGGCGCGATCGCCTTCCTTGTTTCAAATAGCTTCATGACCGGTCAGGTGCTGACCTGCGACGGCGGCCTGCGGTTTGCTGCATAGACATGCACGAAACAATGGCGGCGGCTTCGAGCCGCCGCCTGACCTGTCAGACCGGCAAGCAGAAAATGCCGTAAACAAAAGCTAGCTCATTTCGGCTTCTTTGCGCCTCGCGGCATATTCTTCACGGTTTTGGGCCTGTCGCCGGCCGGCCCTGCCGTACCTGAAACAGGCTGCTCCGGGACATGAGAATAGTCAGACGTATCAGCCCCATGCATCTTGTTATCAACCGCTTCTCGCCAACTCGAGTCGGCGGCGCCGGGCAATGAAGCATCGACGGCCACACGTCGCGGGAAGCGAGGATTGAGCCAGGCCGGCGTGATCTCACGAATCAAACGTGCAAAGCGTCCCATCGAAAACCTTCCTTCCCAGCCGAAATACCTTTTCCAGGATTCGATCGCGGTTGCGTCGCTCGGCTGGACCTATAGCTGGCCTCTCAGCCAGGTCAGCGTTTCAGCAACGCCGCCAAGGCCATATTGCGCGGCGGTATGCGCTGACGGTTTGATCCGGATCGATATGCCACCGGCATCATTTATGGCTTCGAAGCCGTTCTCGTCCGGCGTGTCGTCCCCCAGGAAAACCGGGCGGCGACCCACGAATGGCGCGATATCCATGAAGCGCCGTATCGCGGCGCCCTTGGCGGCCTCTAGCGGCAGCAATTCCACACCGGCATTGCCCGCCACCACGCGGTAGCCCTTGGGCAGGCTGGCCAGCGCCTGCTCTACAAGCTGCGTCGCGCGCGCAAGCAGATGCGGGGCAGCGCGCGTGTGGATGGCCAGAACCCGTCCCTTGCGTTCGATATAGACCTGCCCGCGACCAAGTTCTGCCTCGATCTCGTCGGCAAGCGCCGCGATATCCGCCGGCTCGTCCGCGATTTCGACGTCGTCGTCCGGCGAGAACCTGTGTTCCAGCCCATAAAGCCCGGCCGCGCGCAGCTTCAAAGGCTGAAACAGCTGGTCCACCGCCGCAACGGACCGGCCCGTGATAAAGGCCAAGGCTCCGTTCAGCTTGCGATCCAGGCCTTGCAGCAGGGACCGAAGCTCGTCGCTGACCAAGACGGCGTCCGGGTGTTCGGCATGTTCCAGCAGGGTGCCGTCGATGTCGAGGAACAGCGCCCATTCGCCGGTCAACAGAGCCTGCGGCCGTTGCAGGGTCTCGCTCCTGATTTTTCGCAGGGTCTCGCTCATAGCATTGCCACCCGTTTCCGCTCGACCAGGGAGACGACGTTGTCGATGCCTGGCTGCCGGTCGCCAGCGCCCGTTGCCCGATCGACGTCGCCGCGTTTGCGCAGGCGCGCGGCATCGAGCAGCATGCTGCCGGCCCAGCGATAGACATTGTTGTCGCGGACCATCTCGCGCATGGGCCGCATGCGCTCGCGCTGTTCGTCCGGCGTCATGGTCAGTGCCTGCAGCAGCGCCTCGCTCATCATGGCGGCGTCGTAGGGGTTGACGATCAGCGCCTCCAGCAACTCTCGCGACGCGCCGGCGAATGTGCTGAGCATCAGGACGCCCTGTTCGTCGTCGCGAGCCGCGACGAATTCCTTGGCGACCAGGTTCATGCCGTCATGCAGGCTCGTGACCATGCAGATGTCGGCGGCGCGATAGATCTCATAGACCTGTTCCTGCGTATGATGTTCGGCCACCATGATCACCGGCCTGTAGCCATCGCTGCCATAACGCTGGTTGAGCTCATCGGCATAGCGCTCGCATTCGTCGTGGAGCACCTTGTAGGCCGGGAGCGTGCCTCGGCTGGGCGCCGCGATCTGCAGGAAAGCCAGTTTTCCGATCCATTCGGGGTATCGCTTGAACAATTCGTCCAGCGCGAGAAACCGCTCAAGAATACCTTTGGTGTAGTCCAGGCGCTCGACGCCGACAGCCAGCTTTACATCCGATTTTATCCCGAACCTGTCGCGCAGGCGGGCGCGGCATTCATCGATATCGGGCAATTTCGCCAGGAGATCAGCCGGCCATTCTATGGAGATGGGATAGGCGTGTACCAGCGTCGTCTGGCCGCCATAGGAAATAGCCGCATCGGCGCGTTCTATGCGGCTTTCCAGGAAGCGATCGACGCTTTCGGTGAAATTGTTGGCGTGGAACTGGGTGTGGAAGCCGATGATTGAGCTGCCCAGCAACCCATCCAGGAGGCGTTCGCGCCACGGGCAAATGCTGTACACCTCCGAGTTCGGCCAGGGGATGTGCCAGAAGGTGATGACGATCGCCTCGGGCAAGCGCTCGCGGATCATCCGCGGCAACAGCGCGAAGTGGTAGTCCTGGACCAGCACGATCGGCCGCTCGTTGCGTGCTTCGGCCACCACCGTGTCGGCGAACTTCCGGTTGACGGCTTCATATGCCTCCCAGTCCGAGGCGCGAAAGACCGGCCGGGTAAAGGCGATATGGCAAAGTGGCCAGAGTCCCTCATTGGCGAAACCGAGGTAGTAGCCCTGATGCTCTTCCTCCGTCAGCCAGACCCGGCGCAGCGTGTAGGAGGGATTGGCCGGTGGAACCTGTACCCGGTCGTCCTTGTCGACCGCGAGACGGTCCGCCGTTCCGCCGCCATACGCGATCCAGGTGCCGCCGCAGGCGCGGGTGATGGGCTCGAGCGCCGAAACCAGCCCGCTGGCCGGCACCAGCAATTCGACGCCATTGCCCTTCACATTGTGGATGTAGGGTTCGCGGTTGGAGACCACTATGACCTGCGCATCGGGCAGATCGTCAGCCAGGATCTTGCGCAAGGTCTCAGGCGACCATGTCACCAGCGCCGTATCCACGGACTGGCCGTTCTTTTCGAATTCCCGCATCACCTTGCGTGCCGCTTCCGCAACCACGTCCTCGCCGGCCGGGTGTGCGACCGCCGGAAGATGACTGCGGCGCTGCCGCGATATGGAGAAGAAAACGGCAAAAGCGGAAAAACCGAGGCTCGCAAGGATCAGAACCCAGAGCAGGTCCGCGCCATAATCTGTCATTGGAATGCCAACTCGCTTCCGGCCGTTCGGCGGCCGATTTGTTCGTGTTTCTGATTTGAAACTGTCCGCCGGCGACCTGGTCGCGTCGGACCTGTCTTTTTGCAACGCACAAGGACAGGATCGGTTCCGACTTGAATTGGTTCGGATCAGGTTCTGACGATGAGCGGCACCAGCCCTTCATGCCTGTCGGCAAGAAAGGCGACGACCCGGTCGCCGACCCGCTGGAACGTCAGGTCGACCTTTTTATCGCCAACGCCCAGGTGACGCAGTGTGAGCGTGTCGATACCGATCGGCAGCCTGGGACGGGTAACGCGGATTTCCCCATCCCAGCCGTCGATCTCCAGCCCAAGACAGGCCTGCATCAGCATGAAGGCGGACCCCGCCGACCAGGCCTGCGGCAGGCAGGCGACAGGATAGGCGATCGGCGCTTCGCCTGGCGCACGCGTAAAACCGCAGAACAGCTCCGGCAGCCGCATGTTGAAATGAACAGCGGATTCGAAGGTGCCGCTCATCAGGCGAACCACGCTCTCACGCTCGCCATATCTAGCCAGCCCGGCACCGCACAGCGCGGTGTCATGCGGCCAGATCGAGCCGTTATGGTAGGACATCGGGTTGAAGAACACGGCATCGTCGGCAAGCGTGCGCAGTCCCCAGCCGGAATGGAAGGAGGCGGCAAGAAGCTGGTCGGCGACCATCCGCGCCCGCGCCGGCTCGGGAAGCCCGACAAAGAGGAGATGTCCCGCATTCGAGGTCCGCACCTTGCAGGGCTCGCCTTCACCGTCGATCGCCAAGGCATAGAAGCCAAGATCGTCGAGCCAGAAATCACGCTCCACGGCGGCCCGCATGGCCTCGGCGCGCTCATCCCAGTGATCGGCTCTCTCGTCCTCGCCGCGGCGACGGGCAAGCTTCGCCAGCCCCCGGAAGGCGGCAAAGACATAGCCTTGCACCTCGACCAGTGCGATCGGTCCCTTGGGGATGCGGCCATCGGCATGAAAGACGGAATCGAAACTGTCCTTCCACCCCTGGTTGGCGAGGCCGGACTCGGCGGCCCGCTGGTAGGTCACGAATCCTGTCTCGCGCCCTGCCTCCTCCGTCCATTCGGCCGCGGCGCACAGAGACGGCCAGAGGCTGTCGATGACTGCCATGTCACCGGTGCGATCGGCATAGGTACAGGCGAGATGGATGTAGAGCGGCGTCGTATCGACGCCACCGTAGTAGCGGCCGAAGGGAAGCTCCCGCAGTGCCGCCATCTCGCCCTTGCGGGTCTCATGCATGATCTTGCCCGGCTGAGAATCGCTGAACGGCGACGTTTCGGTCGCCTGGTGCCGCGCAAGGAACGCGAGCACACCCCGCGCCAGACCCGGATTGAGCCACAGCATCTGCAGCGCCGAGATGACGCCGTCGCGGCCAAAGGCCGTCGAGAACCATGGGATGCCCGCATAGGGATAGGGTCCGGTCTCGAGCTCCGTGGTCAGCAGCGCGACATCGGCGCGCGCGCGCTCGACCCAGTCGTTGAAAACGCGGCCTGAACTGTGCACCGTCGCGCCATGCCGGCGCTTGGCCCGCATGCCGAAGCGTGCCCGGGCTGCGGCGGCGCGGAAACGGTCGCGATCGGGCGCATCCGCCATCTCGGGACCAACCTCGACATAGAGCACCTTGCTGCTGCGCTTGGTTACGGCGAGCAGGAAATCGGCGCGGTCGGCCGTCAATTGGTCCGGCGCCTGCGAGAACGATATCGCCGATGCACGCGCCAGCCCGTCCAACCCGTCATAGCGCAGCAGGACGGATGTCGCATCCGTCTCGGCCACGCGCGCCACTCCGCGCCGTGGCCGGGTCGAGCCGCGCACTTCGAACATGTCGCGGAAATCGGCGGCAAAGTGCAGGGAAACGCCGATTGTCGAGGTCTCCCGGCTGTAATTGGAAAGGGTGATGCGTTCGAACAGCCTGTCTTGCCAAAGCAGCCTGACGCGTTCGACATGAATGGCGCCCTGCGGGATATCGCGACCTGCAGCGCTCTGCATCGGCAGATTGGTCAGGTTGGTGGTGAACAGCACATTGTCCTGGCTGAGCGAAGCGCCAAGCAGCGATGTCTGCCTGCCGCCGACCGTCAGCCGGAATTCGGAGAGCACCCGTGTGTCGTCGCGGAAGAAACCGTCACCGGCGCCGCGTATGTCGCCATAGGCATCGGCAACGACAAAGCAGTCGCCCTGCTTGAGCGCAAACAGCCGGTGCGGCTCGCGAGGAGCGGTCGCATCCAGCGATGCAAGGGCTACGGCAGGATCGAGCTGGCGCTCGTCGAGTTGGGCCATTCGTCAAATATCCCTGTCGTTTTGTTCCCGTCGCTCGAGCGCGTCGCCGTTCATGACGCCTTCGCTTGCGTCGGTACGCCGATCAGGCGCGCATAGGCGGCCAGGTAATCGCCGGCCATTCTTCTGGCGGAAAACCGCTTTTCGAAAACAGCTCTCACTTTTCGCCTGTCGAGCCGCAGCAAATCAGGCACCGCGGCGACGGCACTATCCACCGAATCCGCGATAAAGCCGGTTACGCCGTGATCGATGATCTCGGGCAGCGCGCCACAATTCCAGGCGATCACAGGCGTGCCGCAAGCCATTGCCTCGATGGCGACAAGGCCGAACGGCTCCGGCCAGTCGATCGGAAACAGCAGGCCGGCCGCCTTGCCGAGAAACTTCGCCTTCTGGTCCTCCTCGATCTCGCCGACATAGACGACACGATCGCCGTCGATCAAAGGCTCGACCACCTCATGGAAATAGGCCCGGTCGTCGTCGCCGATCTTTGCGGCAAGCTTCAGCTTCAGCCCTGAGCGCAAGGCGATTTCAATGGCGCGATCGGGGCGCTTGTCGCGCGAAAACCGACCGAGGAAGGCAAGATAGGGTTCTTGCGCCTTCGTCTCGAAAGCCGGCTCGTAGATACCGGTCGGCAGTCCGTGATGGATTGTCGCCAACCAGTTTGCCTTGGCAAGTCCCGCTCTTTGGCTGTGCGAAATGGAAATCATCGGAAAGCGCGGGAAACGCTCATAGGCCGGCGCCAGATCGACATAATCCAGCCTGCCATGCGGCGTCGTCACCGTTCGCTGCGCCATATCGTCGAAGAAGGAAAAGTGCAGGAAGTGGCTGAGATGGAAGTGGATGACGTCAAACTCTGACGCCCTGTCTCGCACCTGCGCCAGCATCGAAAGATGCGCCGCGATCTCGGATTTCAGCGGGCGCGGATCGAGGCGCAGCGCGCATTCCCGGCCGGGTATCAGTGTTCCCGAGGTCTGGCTGTCGCCGCTGGCAAACAGGGTCACCTCATGCCCCATATCGACCAGCGCTTCGGTCAGATACGAGACGATGCGCTCGGTGCCGCCATAGAGTCTGGGCGGCACCGACTCATAGAGCGGCGCGACATGGGCGATTTTCATATTTCATCCTGGATGCTCGGCATACAGGGGCGAAATGCGTCAACGGCTCGATTGGTTCCGATTTAATGATCGATGCCGGTGGGGCTTCAGGCCCGCCGTCGTCATGGAAGCGCTCGTCCAGAAAATGGCAGCGGCCTTGAGGCCCCGCACTTTGTCAAACAGACTGCGCGATCAGCGTCAGGAACCCACCGCCCAATGCGACATTGCCGACGAAGCCGTTGATGCGAGCCGCGCGGTCAGCGGGAGCGACGCCTCGTCGACGGCGCTCCAATAGAAAAGCGGATAATCAGGCAGCCTTGGCGGCCGGCATCGGATGAATGGCCTGGAACGGGATGCATAGCCGGTTCCAGGTGTTGATCATGCCGAGCGCGACGGACAGCTTGACCAGCTCCTCTTCCGAGAAATGCTCAAGCGTGCTGGCATAGAGAGCGTCCGACACGCCATTGTTGGCAATCAGGGTCACGGCATCCGTCCAGGCAAACGCGGCGCGTTCACGCTCGGAAAACAGCGGCGATTCCTTCCAGGCCGAGACCAGATAGAGCCGCTGCTCGGTCTCGCCGTCGCGCCTCGCCTCGCGGCTGTGCATCTCGACGCAATAGGAGCAGCCATTGATCTGCGATGCCCTGAGCTTGATCAGGTGCAGCAGGCTCACCTCAAGCCCGCATTCATCCACCGCCTTGTTGAGCGCCGTGACCGCCTTCATGATCTCGGGCGCCTTGGTGTAAAATTGCATCCTCTGTTTCATCGTCTTGTCCTTTCACGTCTGCTTTGGATGTTGCGGGATTGAACTGGATTTCTGTGGCCGTTGGTGGCGCATCACGAAGGCACAGCTGGCGGCAACCGATCTCGGATCGCCGTCCGCGTTGAAACTCGCCACGATGTCGGACAGCTTTGTTTCGGCGAGCGCGGCGCGATAGGCGCGTTCGGCCTTCAGCATCGCGGCATTGATGCCACAGGGTTTGACATAGGCTGACGCATCGAGCTTGACCGGACCGTTGCGGCGGATCTCGCCACACCGAAAGGCTGGCTGGCGCCCTTCGACGGCCAGCACGATATCAAGCAGCGTGATGCGCTCGGCAGGCTGTGCCAACCGGTAGCCGCCCGCTGGTCCCGGCACGGATTCCAGGATGCCCACCGCGCTCAGCATGTTGAGATGCTTCAGAAGATAGCTCGGCGACAGGCCAAAGGACTCCGCCATGGCGGCGGCAGGCATGGTCGCATTGCCATCCACGCCGGCCAGCATGGCGGCACAGTGGATGGCCGCTTCAACCCCCTCGCCTAGCTTCATCGTGCTGATCTCCAATTCATGGATATCTTTTATCGTGGATAATTTTTATCCGCAATAGGAAAATGAAAAAGCGGCGCCCGAAGACGCTGCTTTTTTCCTCGAGTGTCTGCCCCTACTCCGCAGCCACCTTGGCCATCGGATTGTTCGGATGCGTGGTCCAATTGGCGTAGATCGGCGACACTGGCTTGCCGGTACGCTCATCCATCGCGCCAACCGCCAGTGGCTCCATGGTGATACAGTTCTCGACCGGGCAGACATTGACGCACAGATTGCAGCCGACGCACTCGGCCTCTATCACCTCGAAGTGCCTGACGCCGTCGACCATGCTGGTGATCGCCTGGTGCGAAGTGTCCTCGCAGGCGATGTGGCAGCGGCCGCATTTGATGCAGGCGTCCTGGTCGATACGCGCCTTGGCGATGTAGTTGAGGTTGAGATACTGCCAATCGGTGACGTTGGGCGTGGCGCGGCCGATGATGTCGTCGAGCGAGGCATGCCCCTTCTCGTCCATCCAGTCTTCCAGACCGGCGATCATCTCCTGCACGATCTTGAAGCCGTAGGTCATCGCCGCCGTGCACACCTGCACATTGCCGGCGCCGAGCGCCATGAATTCGGCGGCGTCGCGCCATGTGGTGATGCCGCCTATGCCGGATATCGGCAGACCGCGGGTTTCCGGATCACGCGCGATCTCGGCAACCATGTTCATGGCGATCGGCTTCACCGCAGGTCCGCAATAGCCGCCATGCGAGCCCTTGCCGTCGATGGTGGGCTCCGGCGCGAAGCTGTCGAGATTGACGCCGGTGATCGAGTTGATGGTGTTGATCAGCGACACCGCGTCGGTGCCGCCGGCATGCGCTGCCCGCGCCGGCTTGCGGATGTCGGTGATGTTGGGCGTCAGCTTGGTGATGACGGGCATGCGCGTGTACTGCTTGCACCAGCGCACCACCATTTCGATATATTCCGGCACCTGGCCGACGGCCGCACCCATGCCGCGCTCCGACATGCCGTGCGGGCAGCCGAAATTGAGCTCGATGCCATCGGCCTCCGTCTCCTCGACCAGCGGCAGGATGGCTTTCCAGCTCTCCTCTTCGCAGGGCACCATGATCGAGGCGATGAGGGCGCGATCGGGCCAATCCATCTTGACCTGCTTCATCTCGCGCAGATTGGTCTGCAGGTCACGATCGGTGATCAACTCGATGTTGTTGAGACCGAGCAGCCGGCGGTCGGCGCCCCAGATCGCGCCGTAGCGCGGGCCGTTGACGTTGACGACTGGAGGGCCCTCCTCGCCCAGCGTCTTCCAGACGACACCGCCCCACCCTGCCTTGAAGGCGCGGATGACATTGTAGGCCTTGTCGGTCGGCGGCGCCGAAGCCAGCCAGAACGGATTTGGCGATTTGATGCCGACGAAATTATTGCGGATGTCAGCCATGACAGGTCCCTTTCAGCCGAGACGAAGGAGCAATTCCACGGGTGCAAGAATGCCGCCTTCAAGCGCGGCGGTGAGATTGGCGATCTTGGTGCGGGCCTCGTCGCCCATGATGAGACCAACGCCGGGAGGTGGCTTCTTGCCTTCCGCTTGCGCGGCGGCCATCCGGCCACGCATCGTGGCAAAGAACTCGATGGCGAAGGCGCCGCGCGGGCGCTCGGCGATCACGGAGAACCCTGAAGCAGCGGCGGCGGAACGATAGTCATCAGGTGTGGCGACGAAGGATATCGCCGGGGTCGATGCCCACGGCAACGGGAAGGTCAGCGCTCCGTCTTTCAGGCGCATCACATCATAGACGGCGAAGACGCCGCCCGGCCGCAGCACGCGCGCGGCCTCGCTCATCAGCTTGTTCTTGTCGGGAAGGTTCATGCCGACATGCAGGATCATCGCAGCGTCGAAGCTGGCATTGCCGAATGGCATCTCCAGCGCGCTACCCTGCACGAACCGGGTTTTGTCAGCCATTCCCACCCGCTTTGACAGGCCGGTCGCGATATCGACATAGCTTTGCGTCAGGTCGATGCCGGTGACGTTGACGCCGGCGCTGTTGGCGACAAAACGGGCCGGACCGCCAACACCGGACCCAATATCGAGAAGCTCAACCGCCGGCTTCAGCCCCATCTGCTCGACCAATGCCTTGGTGGCCGCCACGCCGCCAATGTGGAATTCGTCGACCGCTTCGAGATCGCTGGCGCGCGGATGGGCAACATCCACGCCCATATCGGCGAGCGCGGCAATCATCCGCTGCTCCAGACCCGATACGTCGTAGTGACGGGCGATGCCCGGTTCCACCGAGGCCATGATCCTTATCCCTGCGTCAGACTCCTGTTGATACTCTCCGCCGCGTCGCGGCCCTGCGCCACGGCCGAGACCGTCAGGTCGTCGCCACCAAAGATGCAGTCGCCGCCGGCCCATACGTTGGCCAGCGACGTGCGCCCTTCCGCATCGACCTTGATGCGGCCGGCTTCGAGGTCGATCGATGCGCCACTGCAATTGAGCGCCGCCGGGACAAAGCTCTGGCCGATGGCCTTGAACACCTGGTCGGCAATGAGCGTCAGTGTCTCGCCGGTGCCGGCAAGTCTGTCGCCATTCATGGCTGTGTATTCGACTTCGATGGCGCTGACTTTACCCCCTTCGGCAATCACCCGCTTCGGCTGCAGCCAGTGGCGGATGGTGACGCCGTTGGCGGCGGCCAGATCCTGCTCGAATTCGGAAGCGTTCATATGCTCCTGGCCGCGACGGTAGCAGATCGTCACCTCCTCGGCGCCAAGCAGTTTTGATTGCACCGCCGCGTCGATCGCGGTCATGCCGCCGCCGATGACAACGACACGCCGGCCAACGGGCAGGCCGGACAGATCGCTGGCCTGGCGCAACTCCGCTATGAACTCCACCGCATTGGTAACGCCGTCGGTGTCCTCGCCATCGGCGCGCAGCGCGTTGACGCCGCCAAGCCCCATGCCGAGAAACACCGCATCGTAATTGCGGATCAGGTCGGCGAGCTGGTAGTCGCGGCCGAGCGCCTTGCCGTTCTGGATGTCGATGCCACCGATCGCGGTCACGTAGTCGACCTCGGCCTGGGCGAAATTGTCGACGCTCTTGTAGGCGGCGATGCCATATTCGTTGAGGCCGCCAGCCTTCGGGCGCGCTTCCAGGATGGTCACTTCATGGCCATGGCGGGCGAGCCGATGGGCGGCGGCAAGGCCGGCCGGACCGGCGCCGACCACCGCAACCGTCTTCCCCGTCGGCGTGGCGCGCTGATAGAACTGCTTGTTCTCGGCCATGGCAACGTCGGTGGCGTAGCGCTGCAGGCGGCCGATCTGCACCGGCTTGCCTTCGGCGATCTCGCGCACGCAGACTTCCTCGCACAATGTCTCGGTGGGGCAGACGCGGGCGCACATGCCGCCAAGGATGTTCTGGTCGAAGATCGTCTTGGCCGAACCAATCGGATTGCCGGTCGAGATCTGGCGGATGAACAGGGGAATGTCGATCGAGGTCGGGCATGCATTCATGCACGGCGCGTCGTAACAGAAATAGCAGCGGTCGGATTCGACCAGCGCCTCGTGACGATCGAGCGGCGGATGCAGGTCGGAAAAATTGTCCGCGTACTGGTCGGCCGAAAGCCGGCCGCCGGCGATGCCTTCCTTGAACTGGCCCTCTGGCATTCTCAGTTCCCCTTGTTTTCGTTTTGGGGAAGGCTAGCACGTTTTATTTTTTTATCAAATGGTCAATTTTCAGCCTAAGCCATTGAAATATAGCGATAATAACATGATAAAAATGATCATGTTTTCCGTCCATTGCCCTCCAATGAAGGCAACCAAGTAGCGACAAGCTGTTCCAAGCGCGCACCGGATGGTAGGCGCTTGAGCACGGTGCGCGGCATAAGAGGAGAAGGTGATGACCAATGATCAGGAGACTGTTCAGCGTTGGGAGCCTCTGGAAGATTTACCTCAGACTGCCTGTCAGGTGTGGCGTCTGCGATCCGACAACTACTTTGAACTGACGGTCGAAGGTGACTTTTTCGTCGAGGCGTCCGAACGGACCCTCAAGATCGACTTTCATGGAGTGCTAGCCCTTTCAGCTAATGACGACATGCGGGGACTGGTCAACATCCGCGCTGACAGCTCGGTCCCGTTGATTGGCTCTGGCAGCCAAGCCTCCTATAGATGGCCCATCCTCCGGGTAGAGAACTCGCACTGGTTGCGATCAATCCCGGGTCCGGCAGAAGACTGTTCGCATTTTCTATTGCTCAGTCTCGAATGCACGGTTGAGGTAATTGCTCGTGAAGCCATAGTTGCGTGGATGTGACCACCCGTTGAGCACCACGCCTAGCCGCAAGCGCTCCGAAGCGCGGAACGAACCGGCGGCCGGCCGTTGGATTTTCCCGGCCAATGTCGGATTTCCGTCGCGAAGATCGTCCTAGGATGGATCGAACCCCCGATCGACAACTGGAAACGTGAGGAGCCCGACAATGCCGAAGTCCCCGATGCCCTTCTTCTGGTATGAGTTGATGACCACCGATCTCGATGCCGCCGAGGCGTTCTACACAGCCGTCGTCGGCTGGAAGGCTGAAGCCTTCGACAAGGCGCCCGGCATGCCCCGCTACATCGTGGTCAATGCAGGTGATCGCGGCGTCGGCGGGCTGATGACCATGCCGGAAGACGCCACCAAGATGGGCATGCTGCCGGCCTGGATCGGCTACATCCACACCAAGGACATCGATGCCTCGACGCAATCCCTGAAGAAGGCCGGCGGCGCGGTGCATCGCGACCCCGACGACATCCCCGGCGTCGGCCGCTTCGCCGTGGTCGCCGATCCGCAAGGCGCGACGTTCATGTTCCTGCAGCCCAACGGTCCGGACCAGCCGGCGGTGCCGGCAACCACCCCCGGCCATATCGGCTGGCATGAACTTTTCACAAGCGACTGGAAGGCCGCCTTCGATTTCTATGCCAGTGAGTTCGGCTGGGCCAAGTCCAGTGAATTCGACATGGGCGAGATGGGCATCTACCTGATCTTCACGGCCGGCCCTGAATCCGGCGGCGGCATGATGAACAAGCCCGCGCAGATCCCCGTCCCCGTCTGGCAGTTCTATTTCAACGTCGAGGGCATCGATGCGGCAGCCAAGCGCGTCACCGACAATAGCGGCAAGGTGCTGATGGGCCCGATGGAGGTTCCGACCGGCCAGTGGATCGTCCAGTGCCAGGACCCGCAAGGCGCGCATTTCGCGCTTCTGGCGCCGGTACGCTGAACCGACCCTATCTTGGGTAAATCTCATCGCGCCGCCCGGTGCGATGAGAGAGACGTCCGGGATTCATTCCGGCGCCAGCACCGCGACCTTGATGCTCCGGTCCTTCGCGCCACTGAGTTGAATGGTAGCCGGACCGGCCGACAGCTTGAAACGAATGCTCTTGCGAATGCCGGCGCAGGTTTTTGCAGCGCTATACCCTACCGACTTCGTCGTACGGTCGTCTTGGACGACATCGATCCAGGCCTCACCGGAGAGGCTTATCTGCAGTTCTCCTTCAGGCGGCACTGCCACGTTTGCTGTCGCACCGAACGTGCCGGCTGCCGGCGCGCGCTGCGGCGGAACAGTGAAGCTGATCGTGTCGACCGGAACCAATGTTACATCGGCAGCCTCGCCGACCGCCAGGAAGACGCCAGGCTGCGCGGCTGGCGCCGCGGCAAACAGTGCCTGCTCGCGTGTAACCGGCCATTTGAAAGCAGCACAGCCGGCATCGGCCGCCTTGGCGAAGCCGGTGCCTGCAAGGATTGCGAGCAAGCTCATGACGACTTTTTTCATGACAAAGGGAACTCGTATGGTTTGAACATCCAAACAAGGATACAACCATAACGGTAATATTGCAACCCTAAGGAGAGTGAATATGGCCGGACCCGAGACATTTCCAATCACCGATTGTTGATGGCACGCCGGGGGAAGTGAATGGTCCATTGCCGGGCGATAATCTATGGCCGGTCCGGGAGAGGTAAATGGAGTTTTAGATGAAGCTTTTCGAAAGCCTTTCGAGATACCAGCCTCAGGCCCTTGGCGTTCTGCGCATCATGACCGCGCTGCAGTTCATCGAACACGGCTCCCAGAAACTGTTCAATTTCCCTGTGGCCGCACAACCCCATGCTCTCGCCAGCCTGTCGCTGACGGCGGGCATCCTCGAATTCGCCGGCGGCATCCTGCTGGCGCGGGGCTGTTCACCCGGCCGGTCGCGTTTCTTCTGGCCGGCGAAATGGCGATCGCCTACTTCATGGCGCACATGCCGCACAGCTTCTTCCCAGTCAACAACAGCGGCGATGCGGCGGTCTCCTTCTGCTTCATCTTCCTCTATCTGGTGTTTGCCGGCGCCGGCGCCTTCGCGCTGGACAACCGCGGCGCCTCGTAAACGGCTGTATCAAATCTTCACGCCGTCTTGCGCGCAACCACGCCGGCGAAGGCGATGAAGCCGAAAAACGCGCCGGCCTCGACGCGCCGTCGCGCCGCTTGCTTCAATCCGTCGGCGAGTGCTGTATCGAGTCGCTTCTCACCGGCAAGGATGTCGGCACCTCGGTCTACCAGCGTCAGCATGTAATCGACATCGGTGGTCTGGGCATAGCCGTAGCTTTCGAAGGTCTCGACGACAAACCCTCCTGATGCAGCCAGCAGCGGCAGCCGGCGCGTCAGCCAGCGGTCATGGACCAGGGGCCCCCACCGCGGCCTCGACGCAATCCTGCAGCGGATCATGATCGCCGGTGGCGACGGTCGCGGTTGCGTAATCGCCGTCGAAGACAGCCAGCAAGCCACCGGGGCGTAGCACGCGCAGCGCTTCGACCAGGGCTTTTTCTGGGCCGGGCACGTGGGTCAGGCAGGTATGGAAGACGACCACATCGAACGAATGGTCTTCCAGCGGCAAGTCGCGCGCATCGCCCTCGACGAAGCTGAGATTGGGAATAGAAGAGCCAAGCTCCCTCGCCTTGGCCAGGAATATCGGTGACGGGTCGATGCCGACCACCTCGCCGACCCCTGGCCAGCGCGCCAGTTAGCGGCATACCGGCCCAGAGCCGCAGCCGACTTCCAGCACACGCGCCTTTTCGGGAAAATCAACCTTTGAGATGAAATCCCGGCGGATCGCCTTCAGGCGCGGATCGGCGGCCCGCACTTCCATGGCGTTGACGAGCACGGCGACAACCGCCGGATCGGCGGCTGTGATCTGCGAATAGACATCGGGCATGGCGGACCTGCAAGCATCGCGGGCCTCTTGCCACGCCGCGACATCATACCGAAAGGCTGCCAGCGGAAGTAGGCCAGCAGCCTCGCCTTGCTAGCCACGCATCCGTTCGAAATTGGCATCAAACAGCGGCGCCGCCTGCATACGCGCTGCGTGACGCTTGCCGAGAAGCTCGATCTCGAAACCTTCACTCTCCTCCGCGATCTCCTTCGGCACATAGCCCAAGGCGACCGATTTTTTCGAATGATGCGCGTAACCGCCAGATGTCACCCAGCCGCGCACCGCGCCACCGAACCAGATCGGCTCGTCGCCGATGACATCGGCATCTTGCGTCTCGACGATGAAGGCACGCAGGCGCAGCTTGCCGCCCTGCTTGCGCTCGGCCAGCGCTGCCGCCTTGCCGACGAAATCCGCCTCCTTGCCATAGGCGACGAAGCGGTCGAGCCCGGCTTCGAGCGGCCCGTAGATCGGCCGGTATTCGCGTCCCCATGAGCCATAATTCTTTTCCAGCCGCAGCGCGTTGAGCGCACGCGAGCCGAACAGGCCGATGCAGAATTCCGCGCCCGCGGCCATCAGAGCCTGATAGGCAGCGCGCTGATATTCCGGCGCCACCCAGATCTCGTAGCCGAGATCGCCGGTGTAGCTGACGCGGCCGACTAGGCACGGCGCCATGCCAATATCCATCCGGCCGATGGCCATGAACGGAAATACAGCATTGGACACGTCCGAGCGCGTGACCTTTGCCAGCACATCGCGCGCTTTGGGTCCGGCAATCGACAGGCCCGTAAGCTTGGCGCCGAGCGCCTCGACGCGGACCGAGCCATCGTCTGGAAAATGCTTCTCGAACCAGCGCATATGATACTGCTCGGCAATGCCGGAGCCGGCCAGGAACCAGCCTTCATCACCGAGATTGGCCAGCGTGAAATCGCCGATCAGCCTGCCGTCTTCCTTCAGCATCGGCGCCAGCGTCATGCGGCCGGGCTTCGGCAGTTTGCAGGCCAGCATCCGGTCGAGCCATGCCGCCGCGCCCTCGCCCGTCACCTTGTATTTGGCGAAGCTCGAAATCTCCGACAGGCCGACACCTTCGCGAACAGTCGCGACCTCCTTCGCAACCTGGGTGAAATCGCTGGAACGCCGCCAGGAGAACTCGTCCTTGACGCCTTCGGGTGCGTACCACAGCGGCACCTCAAGCCCGTAGGCAACGCCAAACTGCGCTCCCTCCGCCGACAACAAATCGTATATGGGCTCGTCTTCAGCGGCCGCCCGGCGGGCAACTCCTCATTGGGGAAGCGGATCGAAAACCGCCGCGAATAGTTCTCGCGCACCTTGGCATTGGTGTAGGCCATCGTCGCCCAGTCGCCATAGCGCGCGACATCCATGGCCCAGATGTCGGCGCCGGGATCGCCCTCGATCATCCAGTTGGACAGTGCCAGCCCGACGCCGCCGCCCTGTGAAAAACCGGCCATGACGCCGCAGGCCACCCAGAAACCAGGCAGGCCGCGCACCGGCCCGACCAGCGGGTTGCCGTCCGGCGCGAAGGTGAAGGGGCCGTTGATGATCTGCTTGATGCCGGTGTTCTGGAACGCCGGGAAATGCCGGAAACCAACCTCCAGCGACGGCGCGATGCGATCAATGTCCGGCTCCAGCAATTCATGGCCGAAGTTCCACGGCGTCTGGTATTCGGACCACGGCTTGTTGGCCTTCTCATAGGTCCCCATCAGCATGCCGCCGCGCTCCTGGCGCAGATAGAGCTCACCGTCGAAATCGACCGCATGGATGATCTCCGTGCCGGTCTTGGCGTTCCAGGCGGCGACCTCCGGCATGTCCTCGGTGATCAGGTACATGTGCTCCATGGCCAGCACCGGCAGTTCCAGGCCGACCATGCGGCCGACCTCGCGCGCCCACAGGCCGCCGGCATTGACGACATGCTCGGCCACCACCTCGCCCTTGTTGGTGATGACGCGCCACATTCCGTCAGGGCGCCGCACGATGTCCTCGACCTTGGAGAAGCGTTCGACCTCGGCGCCCAGCTTGCGCGCCGCCTTGGCATAGGCATGGGTGACGCCGGACGGATCGAGATGGCCGTCCTCGGTGTTTCTGACGGCGCCAACGAACTGCTTGGGGTCGAGCAGCGGCATCAGTTCCGCCGCCTCTTTGGGTGAGATCTCCTCGAGGTCGATGCCGAGATAGCGACCCTTGGCGACGACGCCGCGCAGCCAGTCGAGCCGCGCCTCGGTCGCCGCCAGCAGCACGCCGCCGGTCAGGTGCACACCTGTCGCCTGTCCCGACAGTTCCTCGATCTCCTTGTAGAGCGAGATCGTGTATTTCTGCAGCTTGGCGACATTGGGATCGCCATTGATGGTGTGCATGCCGCCGGCCGCGTGCCAGGTCGAGCCGGACGTCAGTTCGTCGCGTTCCAGCAGCACCACGTCGGTCCAGCCGTGGCGGGCGAGATGGAACAGCACCGAGCATCCGACGACACCGCCGCCGATGACCACGACCTTTGCATGCGATTTCATGGGTTCTTCTCGTTATTTCAGTGAGTTGGATGGGGGAGATGAATCGGGATGGGAGGAGCCAAGCCGCCCCCTTCTGTCCTGCCGGACATCTCCCCCTCAAGGGGGGAGATCAGCAGCAGATGCGCCGCCGATCTCTTTTCAAAGTCGGTGATTGGCGAAGGAAGACGTGACAGCCAATCTCCCCCCTTGAGGGGGAGATGTCCGGCAGGACAGAGGGGGGTGCACGCGCGCAGACCTGCCATCATCACGGCTCGCCCTGCCCGATCGCTTCCCGGCGCTTGGCCATGTAAGCCTCCAGCGCCTCGCGCACGGCTATATCCATCACCGGCTCGACATAGTCTTCCAGCGCCTTCTTCCACAGCCGCGTCGCCCGCGCCGTGGCATCAAGACCGCCGGCTTCCTGCCAGGCCTCGTAATTCTGCCAGTTGGACAGCATCGGCTGGTAGAACGCCGTGGCGTAGCGCTCCAGCGTGTGCGGCTCGCCAAAGAAGTGACCACCTGTCGGCACGGCACCCAGCGCCTCGACGGCAAGCTCGGCCTCGTTGACCTCGATCGGGCGCAGGAACTCCATCATGTGCTGGATCATCTCGACATCGATGATGAATTTTTCGAACGACGCCGTCAGCCCGCCCTCCTGCCAGCCGGCGGCGTGGTAGACGAGATTGCCGTGGCCAAGCACCGCGCCCCACAGCGCCATCAGCGTCTCATAGGCGCCTTGCGCGTCGGCGGCGTTGGAGGCCGAGCCGGGCGTCGTGCGGTAGGGCAGCCGGTAGCGCCGCGCCAGTTGCCCGGAAGCGACGTTGGCCTTGGTGTTCTCCGGCGTGCCGAAGGCCGGCGCGCCCGACTTCATGTCGACATTGGAGGTGAAGGCGCCATACATGACCGGCGCGCCTGGCCGCACAAGCTGCGTCAGCACCACGCCGAACAGCGCCTCGGCGTTCTGCTGCGCCAACGCACCGGCCAGCGTCACCGGGCTCATCGCCCCCATCAGCGTGAACGGCGTCACCGCCACCGACTGGCCGAACTCGGCCATGGTCATCAACCCCTCTGCCATCATCTCGTCGAAACGGCGCGGCGAGTTGACGGAAATGATGGTGGTGATGCCGGGATCATCCGCCATCTGGTCCAGCGTCAGCCCGCGTGAAATCGCCATCATCTCGATGCCGTCCAGCGCCCTGCCCCGGCCGATCGCCGAGACGTGGAAACTCTTGTCGGTGAGCGTCAGATTGGCGAAATAGGTGTCGAGATGACGGGAATTCGCCGGCAGTTCCACCGGCGCACAGACCTGGTTGCCAAGCATGTGGATGCAGTTGAAATGCTGCGCCAGCCGGGTCAGGTCCGCATAGTCGCGGAGGTTTCCAGCGCGGCGGCCGCGTTCGATGTCGTGCACATTGGGCGGCCCGGCGACCAGCGTGAAATTGATGGTGTTGCCGCCGAGATGAACGGTGTTGGCCGGATTGCGCGGTGTCAGCGTATAGCTGGAGCGCGTGGTCTTTAGCGCTTCAGTGACCAGGCCGCGATCGATGCGGACATTCGCCGTCGCATGATCGACCCTGGCGCCGGCTTTCTCGAACAGCGCGAGCGCGCGCGGGCTCATCACCTCGATGCCGAAATTCTCCAATATGTGCATCGAGGCCTGGTGGATCGCCTCGATCTGGTCGGCCGACAGCATCGCCATCGGCGGATAGGGATTGGTCACGCGTCGCGGCGGCAATTGCGGGATGGCCGATGGCCCCCTGTTGCTGGTGCGCTCGGCGCCGCGCTTGCGTCTGGGTTCATTCATGCGGACATCAAAGCCCCGGCGTGATGATCGGGCTGTCAGGAATTCGCCATTTGCGGGCGTGATTTTAGCCAAGGCGGCATATTTTCGAGACGGATAAAGCAAAAGCGACACAAGGCGTCGAAATACTCTTCATCGATCCGCCAAAGCCGAAGCGCCCCGTCAGCGTTAACGGACGCGGAAAGATTCCCTTTATGTTTTCGGCCTAAAGCTGTCCCAATGCGTAGGTCGAGTTTTAGTAAAATTGTCGCGGTTTCCGTACTGCTGGCGCTGTCGGCCTGCGCCACGGCGCCAAGCCATATCAACAATGTCTGCGCCGTCTTCGACCAGAATGACGGCTGGTTCGACAATTGGCAGTCGGCGGCCGAACGCACGCAGCAGAAATACGGCGTGCCGGTTCCCGTGCTGATGGCAACGGTGCGCAAGGAATCCGGCTTCAAGAGCAATGCCCGGCCGCCACGCACCAAGCTTCTGGGCTTCATTCCGTGGAAGCATGTTTCCAGCGCCACCGGCTTCTCGCAGGCGCTGGATGGCACCTGGTCGCAATATCAGAGCGAAACCGGCAACTGGGCGGCGCGGCGCACCAAATTCGCCGATGCCGTCGACTTCGTCGGCTGGTATCATTCCAAGACCGCCGACACCTATGGCGTCGCCCGCAACGACACCTACAATCTCTACCTGGCCTACTATCTCGGCTGGACCGCCTACGGCCGCGGCAATCGAGGTGACGCCGGTGTGCAGGGCTATGCGCGAGCCACCGAAAAGATGGCGCAGGACTACGCCGTGCAGTTGAAGCAGTGCGGCAACTGACAGAGTTGCCGCACTGAAAAACGTCAGCGCGGCTTCTTGCCAAACACCCTGATGTATTCCGCCTCGCCACCCTCGGCGAGCGCCTTGGCCTGCCTGACCCAGTCGTCACGCTCGATGCGGCCATGGAACTGGATGTGGTGGTCGACCCAATCGCGTTCGGCCTTGTTCCACGCCGCCACCTGCTCGAAGCGATAGATGCCAAGCTCATTCAGGATGACTTCGATCTTCGGGCCGACGCCGGAGATCAACTTGAGATCGTCGGGCTGATCCGGCCTGGCGATGCCTGCCGGGCGATGCCTGTCCGCGGCACCGTCGGCGCTGGCTGCATCGTTCTCGCTACCCGCGCTGCCAACGGCAGGGGCAACCCTGGCGTTCTCCGCCTGGCGGCCCTCGCCAAGTATTCTCGAGGTGAACGGCGCGGATGTGGCGTTGTCATCCGTCGCCGGTCCACCGGTTTCCGAAATCTCGTCGCGAACTTCATGACGGCGGGCCTGCGAAACGGCTTCAGCATCCTCGGCAGCCTGCCCAATCGCATCAGCCTCCGCGCTAGCCGTCTTGCCGTGCGGCCGGTTCGGAGGTGTGCCTGCGAAACCTGGTCCAGCCCCTTCCGACGCGTCTTCCGGCACGCCCTCATGGGCCACGTGCTCCTTGTCGAACTTGATAACCGGCTCCATCTTGTCCAGCACATCGTTGGCAAGCCAGCACAGACTCATATGGCCATCGCCGAGATGCTTGACCGGTGGCACTTTCGTCTCGCACAGATTGTCCGGCACCAGCTTCTTGTAGCCGCAGCGCGTCTGGAATGGACAGCCGGACGGCGGGTTCATCGCCGAAGGAATGTCGCCTTCCAGCACAATGTGCCGCTTCACAACGCTGGTGTCGGCGATCGGGATCGCCGACAGCAGCGCCTCGGTATAGGGGTGGTACGGCGGCGCGAAGATCTGGTCGGTCGTGCCTTGCTCGACGATATAGCCGAGATACATCACGACGACGCGGTCGGCGATGTAGCGCACGACCGACAGATCGTGGCTGATGAACAGCATCGTCGTCTTGTTCTTGCGCTGGATGTCCATCAGCAGTTCGGTCACCGCCGCCTGCACCGACACGTCCAGCGCCGAGACCGGCTCGTCGGCCACCACCACCTTGGCATCGCCGGCAAAGGCTCGGGCCACGCCGATGCGCTGCTTCTGGCCGCCTGACAGCTGGCGCGGCTTGCGGGTCTCGAAGGCCCGCGGCAGCTTCACAAGGTCGAGCAGTTCCAGCATGCGCTTGCGGCGATCGGCAACCGTCTTGCCGATATTGAACTTTTCCAGCGTGCGGATGATCTGCGAGCCGACCGAGTGGCTGGGATTGAGCGTGTCGAACGGGTTCTGGAACACCATCTGGATCGACGACACGGTTTCCACGCTGCGCTTCTCGATGCCAGTCGACTGGATCTGCTTGTTACCCAGTGTCACCGTGCCGGCACTTGCCGTCTCCAACCCGAGCAGCACCTTGGCCAGCGTCGACTTTCCGCAGCCGGATTCGCCGACAATGGCGACGGTCTCGGATTCGCGCGCCATGAAGGAGATCGTCTCATTGGCCTTGACGACGCGGCCCTCGCTCGAGCCAAACACCTCGCTACCGCCAACCCTGTAGTATTTTCTCAAATCCTCGATCTTGAGCACCGGCGCGCCGGGCACGACGCGCTCATTGACCTTCTTGGCGCCAGGCGGCAGCGCTTCCCAGTCGATCTCGTTGAAGCGCACGCAGCGCGAGAAATGGCCTTCGTGGCCGGCGACCTCGATCATCGGGATTTCGGCGGCGTTGCAGACGCCCTCGACGAAATGGTGGCAGCGCGGGCCGAAATTGCAGCCCTTCGGCCGCTCGTGCGGCAGCGGCAACTGCCCGGGGATCGAAATCAGCGGCCGCGAATTCTTGTCGGCGCCCGGCAGCGGGATCGAGCGGAACAGCCCTTGCGTATAAGGGTGGCGCATCCGGTCGAACACGTCCTTGATCTTGCCGGTCTCCACAGCCTCGCCCGAATACATCACGGTGATGCGGTCGCAGGTCTCCAGGATCAGGCCGAGATTGTGCGACACGAAGATCATCGAGGTGCCGAACTTTTCGCCCAGCCCCTTGACCAGGTCGACGATGCCCGCCTCCACCGTCACGTCGAGCGCCGTCGTCGGCTCATCGAGCAGAAGCAGCGCCGGCTTCGACAGCAGCGCCATGGCAATGACGATGCGCTGCTGCTGGCCGCCGGAGAGCTGGTGCGGATAGGAGCGCATCATGCGCTCGGGGTCGGGCAGCTTGACCGAACGCACCATGTCGAGCGCACGTTTATGAGCCTCTTCCTTCGACACCTTGTCGTGGATCAGCGGCACTTCCATCAGTTGCTGGCCGATCTTCATCGCCGGGTTCAGGCTCGCCATCGGCTCCTGGTAGATCATCGCGATCTTGTTGCCGCGAATGGAGCGCAACTCCTCATCGGAGAGTTCGCCCATGTCCTTGCCCTGGAACTTGATCTTGCCGCCGACGATCTTTCCGATGTTGGAGAGGTCGCGCATGATGCCGAGCGACACGGTCGACTTGCCGCAGCCGGATTCACCAACGATGCCCATCGCCTCGCCAGGCATGACGGTGCAGGAAAAATCCATGACGGCGGGTATCTCACCCTTGCGGGTGAAGAAGGAGATCGACAGGTTCTCGATCTCGATGATCGGCCCATTGGTCGGCTCGGCGGGATTTCGAACTGCCTCGTTCATGGGTCGCTCCAATCCTAATTCTGTCAGGCGCGTCGGGTCGAAACCCGCGGATCAGTCTTTCATCGATTGTTCACGCAGCGAGTCGGCCAAGAGGTTGAGCCCCAGCACGAACGACATCAGCGCGATCGTCGGCGGCAGCGCCGGATGGATGAAGGAGCGCAGCAGTCGGCTGGCGTCCTTGATCGCCGTGCCCCAGTCCGGACTTTCAGGCGCCAGACCAAGGCCGAAATAACCGAGCGTGCCGAGCAGGATGGTGGTGTAGCCGATGCGCAGGCAGGCATCGACGATCAGCGGCCCGCGCGCATTGGGCAGGATCTCCCAAAGCATGATGTACCAGGGAGATTCACCGCGCGTCTGCGCCGCCGCCACATAGTCGCGCGTCTTGATGTCCATCACCAGGCCGCGCACGATGCGGAACACGCCCGGGCTGGAGGCGAACACCACCGCCACGAAGATGTTGAGCTGGTTGGGGTCGATATGGACGATGTGCAGCGGGTCCTTGTCGAAGACGAGGCCGAGGTAGATCCAGCCGCCGATCACCAGGGTCAGGCCGAGCAGGATGTAGATCCGGTCAGGTCGGTTCTTGTAGCGCGTCCAGAACAGCACGCTGAAAAAGATGATCGGAAACAGGAAGAACACCCCGGCCAGCGCATAGGGTATCGGCGTGTCCATGATGCCCGGTGTCACCAGCAGGTAGAACAGCAGGATGACCGGGAAGGCCAGCACGAGGTTGGCGAGGAACGACAGCACCGTGTCGATCTTGCCGCCATAATAGCCCGCGGGCAGACCGAGCGTGATGCCGACCATCAGCGCGAAACCGGTCGCCGCCGGCGCGATGATCAGCACGATCTGGCTGCCATAGACCATGCGTGAAAAGACGTCGCGGGCCAGCTTGTCGCCACCGAACAGATAGACCAGCCCCGATTGCGGCTCGACGGCGCCCGGCAACACGTCCTTCATCACCGGAATCTGGCCGAGCGGATCGAAAGGCGAGATGGTCGAGGCGAAGATTGCCGTGAACAACCAGAACAGGCAGATGGCGACGCCGACGATGCCGACGCCGCTGTCGAACAGCTGGCCGTAGAGCGCCAACTTCTTCTTGTAGGCGAAGCTCGCGCCCATGACGATGGCGAGCGCGACCCAGACCGGCCAGAAGCGCGAGAGCACTTCGAGGACAATGGTGAAGGCGCCGATATATTGGACTTGCATGCGCCTTCTCCCCTACTGAACCCTGATACGCGGATTGAGGAACGCGTAGCCGACGTCGGAAATGAGCTGCGTGATCAGCACGATGAACACCGAAACCAGCGAACAGCCGAGCAACAGGTCGATGTCGTTGTTGCCGGCGGCCTCGACCAGCGTGTAGCCGAACCCCTGGTAGCGGAACATCACCTCGACGATGACGACGCCGGTGAGCAGCCACGGAAACTGCAGCATGATGACGGTGAAGGGCGCGATCAGCGCATTGCGCAGCGCATGCTTGACCACCACGTTGCCGAAGCTAAGTCCCTTCAATCGCGCGGTGCGGATATATTGCTGCGTCATCACCTCGACCATCGAGGCGCGCGTCATGCGCGCGATATAGCCGATGCCGTAGATCGCCAGCGTGATCACCGGCAGCGTGAAATTGTAGAATGTGATGCCCTGGCTCGCCGAAGCGGCCGAGCCGTTCAGCCAGCCGAGCCAGGAAGCAAAGACGACGGTGAAGATGACGCCCGACACATATTCGGGCGTCGCCGTCGAGGCGATCGAGGCCACCGACAGCACGCGGTCGGTGCGCGACCCCTCCCGCATGCCCGCAAGAATGCCGATCAGCAGCGATACCGGCACCATCACCGCCAGCACGCACAGCATCAGGATGCCGGTGGCGCCGAGCGCCGGGAACAGCTTTGCCCCCACCGTGGTCTTGAACTTGGTGGAGCAGCCGAAATCGCCCTGGATGACGCCGGAGAATTTCGGTTCGACCGGGTCGTTGCAGTAGGAGAAGCGCTGCGACGTCTTGCCGGTCGCCGGATCGGTCACCGGCTGCTTGGGCACGATGCCCAGCCACTGGCCATAGCGCACGAAGAAATTCTGGCGATAGCCGTTCTTGACCAGCCAGCTTTCGAGCTGCTCGGCGGAGGTGTGCATTTCCGTCTGGCTGATCGCCAGCTTCTTCAGGTTGGGTTCGAGATTGACGAGGAAGAAGACGACCAGCGTCAGGCACAGCATCGTGAGCAGAATCGTGCCGATGCGTCTGGCTATGAATGAGAACATTGTGCCCCCCTGCCGGCCGGGTTGGGGTCAGATATGGTCAACCCTGTTTCGAAAACCTTGTGACGTCACGCCGCCGCTGCAACGCATGCAGCAGCGACCATCCTGCGGATACGAGGGGCGCGAGCCCCTCGTATCCGCCAAGTTCTAGGTCACGCCTGATCGAGCCAGACCTTGCCGAAGTCATGCTCGTAGGTCGGGTGCATCGAGTGGTTCTTCACCTCGGGCTTGATGTTGATGTAGAGCTTGCGCCAGTAAGGCTGGATGATGATGCCGGAATCCTGCAGCATCTGCTCGACATCCTTCATCACCACCTTGCGCTTCTCCGCGTCGGCGATACCGAGGGCTTCGTTTACCTTCTTGTCGAAGTCCGGATTGGCGTAGGCCGTTTCGTTCCAGGCTTCACCCGAGCGGTAGGCAATGGCGATGACCTGGATGCCCAGCGGACGCATGTTCCAGTTGGTTTCCGAGAACGGATACTTCGTCCAGTCATTCCAGAATGTCGAGCTCGGCAGCACGGTGCGCTTCACCTTGATGCCGGCTTCGCGCAGCTGGGCCGCGATCGCGTCGGTGGTGTTCTTGTGGTAGTCCTCGTCGTTGCTGATCAGTTCGTGCTCGAAATCGATCACGCCGGCTTCCGTCAGCATCTGCTTGGCCTTGGCGATGTCGCGGGGGATCTTCGGCAGCGCGACATATTCCGGATGGATCGGCGCGACATGGTGGTTTTCAGCCGGCGAGCCGGCATTGCCGTAGCCGAGCTGCAGCACCACCGAATTGTCGACGGCCAGGCACATCGCCTGACGCACCTTCTGGTCGCCATAGGGCTTGGCATTGATGTTGAAGCGCGACACCACGGTGGCCGCGGTCACCACTTCCGAAACCGGAGCACCGACGCCCTCGATGATCTTGACGTAGTCGGCGGTCGTTTCGTGGTTGGTCTGCACCTCGCCCGATTCGAAGGCCGAAACCGTCGCGGCCGGATCGGTGCCATAATCGATGAACTGAACGCCATCGAGGAAGACCTCGCCCTGCCACCACTTGCCGGTCTCACGGCGCTTGTAGACCACCTTCTGGCCGACGTCGTAGGAGACGAGTTCGAACGGGCCAGTGCCGATCGGGCAGCTCTTGAAATTGGCGCCCTTCGCGTCGAAGGTCTTGTGCACTACGAGCGCCGGATAGTCGGTCAGGTTGGCGATGAGCGCGATGTCGGGCTTGGTGAGCTTCAGCTTGACCGTCATGTCGTCGACCTTGACGATGGATCCTTCGCTCAACTTCTTGGTGTTTGGGTCAACGAGGCTGCCAAGGCGGCCCGGCATGGAATTGCCTTCCGCGGTCTTGTCGGCCCAGCGCGTGAAATTGTAGATCACGTCGTCGGCGGTGAACTTGTCGCCATTGTTCCACTCGACGCCCGGCCGCACATGCAGCGTGTATTCGGTGGCGTCGTCATTGATGTCCCAGCCGGCCAGGAGATAGGGCGCGAACGTGTACTGGTGGGTGTACTTCACCAGCGGCTCCAGCGCCTGGCGTTCGGCATTGGCGATCTCCGACCAGTCGGCCGTGCGCGGATCCTTGGGATCCTTGACGGACATCGCGACCTTGATCACGCCGCCCTTCTTGCCCTGCACTTCATCGGCCTTGGCCGGGGTCGGGACAGCGAGGCCGAGCAGGCCATATGCCATCGCCGTCGAAGCGCCGAAGATACTGGCGAGCGCCAGGAATTCGCGCCGGTCCACCTTGTTTGCCTTGACCTCCTCGGCCATCGCCAGGATGTGATCCGGAACGCTGTCGCCATTACTCTTGTAGATCGTCATGACTAACTCCCATTGTTGGCTTTCTGCCTTTTAACATTCCGCATCCGGGCCATCATGTCAAAGACAGACGGGATTGGGAACATGTTAGGGAATGTGCAACTTTGGAAGCAAGCCGGTTCGCGTGATAACGACAGTCTTGACGCAAAATTGCTATTGCGTCGCAGAATTCTTTTTGAATCTCCGGCTGCTATTAAACTGAGACATTCTAGGGAGTTAGGACAGCGCCAGCCCGCCCCTGCCGTGGGGCCAGAACCGTTCGCGGCTCAATATTCCTTTTCGTAGAAGATGCCGCCCTTGGCTTCGCCGGCGTCATTGGCCTCGCCGCGCAGCTTGACGCCGCGCCCGACATTGAGGTCGATGGTCGCCTTGCCCGAGCCAGGCTTGTCGCCCTTCTGGATCGTCACATAGGTGCGGTCGTTCAGGTACTTGCCCGCGGAGACCGCGGTGCCACCCTCGCTGTCCGTGGTCACGTCGAGATCGTCGACGCCGATCGCGCTGCGCAGGTTTTCGAGCAGCGAGGTCGAGCCGCCCACGCCGGCCAATTGCGCGGCGGCTTCGGCAAGCTGCGCGATCTGCAGCGGCGACAGGTTCGACATCGAGCGGCCGAAGATCAACTGCGCCAGAACCTCGTCCTCGGGCAGCGCCGGAACCGAGGAGAAAGTGAATTTCGGATTGTTCGCCTCGCCCGACACCAGGATGGTGACGGTGGTGCCGGTCGTTGTCGAAGTCGCCGTGAGGTTCAGATAAGGCACCAGCGAGCCCGAGAAGCCGATCGTGCCTTCGGTGAAGGTCAACCGCTTGCCAAGGATCGACAACCGCCCGCGCTGCAAGGTGAAGGTGCCCACCGCCTGCGGCGACGAGGCCGGGCCGGTCAGCTTGAGCGACCCGCCAAGCTCGGCATCGACGCCCCTGCCCTGGATGAAGATCTGGTTCGGCGCGTTGACCGTGACATTGAGGTTGAGACCGCTACCGCCGCCTTTGCCTGACGTCGTCGCCGGGCGCAGCGCCTTGTCCTGCGCGCGAACAGCGGCCGGAGCGTTCTTGTGCTTGACGTCGAGCGCCGCCAGCGATCCCGGCAGCTTGTCGGGCACGGTGATGACCGTCTTGGCCAGATTGACGGTGCCGGCAATCACCGGCGCCGATGTCAGCGGTCCCTTGATCGTCAGGTCACCGCCGAGATTGGCGGTCACCACGCGGCCATCCGTATAGCGCCCATCGACCAGCTTGATCGACAGGTCGGCCGGGAAACCCTGCGCCGGGTTGATGCCCACCGTGCCGCTGGCCGACAGGCTGCCGCGGGTCGACAGCGTGCCGGTCAGGCGGTTGATCCGCGCGACCCCGTTGCCGATCGAGACGTCGAGGGCGATGTCATTGACCGCCAGTCCCGATGTTGCATCCACCAGTCGGGCGCCGGATGCACTCACCGTGCCACCGATCATCGGCGACGTCGCCGGTCCGCGAACCTGCACATTGACATTGGCGGCGCCGGTCAGCGAAAGGCCCTGCGCGGCGAGTTTCTGGTCGAGGAAGTCGAACGGCACCTTGCCGGAGAAATCGAGAGCGAGCGCCGGCGTGCCGGCGGTCGTCACCGTGCCGCCACCCTTGAGGCCAAGGCCGGCTCCGTCGCTCAGATTGGCGTCGAAGGTCAGCTTGTTGCCGCCAAACGTGCCCGAGGACGAGATATTCACGCCGCCGAGCCCGGCGCCGCGCGTCTGCGAGGTCTGCACGCCGGCGGCGTCGATGTTGAAGGCCACGGCGGGACTGGCGGCGGCGCCCGTCACCTTGACCGTACCCGAGATCAGGCCGGCGGCATCGAGCCCCGGCGAAAAACTGTTGGCGAGCGATGCCGGCACCCGGGCCAGCGTCGCGTTGAGATCGAGAGACTGCCCGACCCTGCCGGAAACCGTCGCCGTGCCGCCGCCGAGGTCGAGCACCAGCCTGTCCACAGTGGTCGTGCCATTGGCGATGGTGATGGTCGACGGCTGCGAGATGGCAGCCTTGATGCCCTGGACGGTCGCCTGTCCCGAGGCCAGCTCGATGGTCGTCGTGCCATTGGCGACTTTCACCCGCCCAGTGGCCTTTGCCGGAATGTCCTTCACGGTGGCGCCGCCGGAAAAGCCGGTCCAGTCGCCGTCGCGCGTCAGGTCGACATCGATGCCGCGAATGACGGTGGTACCTGAGGTGACGGTGTCGGCGCGCACCTTGCCGGAGATGACGGGGGCTGCCAGATAGTTGGCGATCAGCGCGTCGATCGACACCGTCTTGGCAGAGAGGTCACCACGCGTCAGCGACGCCGTGTTGGCCTTGATGGCGACCTGCGGCGCGTTGCCGTTCTTCGAGAAGTCGATCGTGCCGCTAACGTCGCCTTCCGCCTTTTCCAGAGCCAGGGCGGCGAGCGGCCCGATATCCGGCAGGTCGAGCGACACGGTGCCGACCGGGACGAACTTCTCGTCGAGCGCCAGGTCGCCGGAAATCCTGTTCTTGCCCAGCGACAGCAGCAGCCTGTTGATGGCGCTCTTGCCGTCCGACGTAGCCAGCACCGCGCTGCCTTGCAGGGGCTGGCCCGCGACATTGCCGGTCAACTGCACATTGGCCGCCGGATTGGCGGCGTCGGCCTTGCCGGTGGCGGTGAGCTTCAGCCCGGTGATTTCCCGGTCAGCCACCGACAACTGGTCGCTGTTGACGGTCAGCGACAGGTCCGGCGCGGTCGCCGGCCCTTGCGCATTGAGCGCGAAGGCGATGGCGCCCTTGGCATCCTTCGACAGCAGCGAAATGTCAGATAGCCCGCCCTTGACGTCGGCAGTCAGCTTGTTGTCGGCAAGGCTGGCCTGCCCTTGGGCCGTCAGCGCGCCGGACGCCAGGTTGACCGCGTCGACGCTGACATTGCCGCTGGCGTCACGCTTCAGCACGGCACTGAGCTGCGTCCGCTCGGCCAGCACGCCACGCGCCGCCGCCGGCAGAGCCGCCGAGGCGGCATCAGCCTTGAGGTTGAGGTCGATGGCGCCGTCGGCCAGCGAGACCCGGCCATTGAAGGCACTGTCCAGAGCGTCGCTCGTCACCGAGCCGCTGTCGATGGTGATGGCGTCGGTGGCGAGGTTGCCGGCAACCTTGGCCGTGACCTTGCCGGCGATCAGCGGCGCGATGGTCGGGTTTTCGAGTCCGATCTTGTCCGCCGACACCGTGCCGGAGATTGGCCCGGTGCGCCCCTTCAGGTCGAATGCATCGGAATGCAGGGCGACCGCGACGCCTTCGACCTTGACCTGCCTGGTGGCAACCGAGGGCAGCATGCCGGAGATATCGAGCCGGGCCTGCGTGCCCTCGCCCGCTGCCTTCACCGACAGCGCCTGCAATTCGAGCTTGATCGGGCTTTCAGCGCTGCCGAAAGTCAGCGGCAGGCTCGGGCCGGTGGAGGCGAGGTCGAGAGCGAAATCGCTTGCGCCGTTCGGGTTGAGCGTGCCGGCCGCCTTGCCGGAGATCCTGTCGCCGGAAAGCGTTGCATGATCGACGACAACACCGCCGGCCGTCGTGAAGCTGCCAGCCGCATCGACGGCCAGTGCTCCGAGACCCGCCTGACGTGTCTGGCTGGTTTCAACACCCACCAGTTGCGCATTGAAGCGAACATCGGGAGCCGACGGTGATCCAGTCACACTAGCCGTGCCGCCCAGCGTCCCCACGGCATCGAGGCCCGACGAAAAATCATTGGCAAGTGCCGCCGGCAGCGCGGAGAATTCAGCTTTGAGATCGAGCGCCTGCCCGGCGGTGCCGGACACGGTCACCGCTCCGCCGCCGACATCGAGCGCCAGTTTCTCTATGCTGGTCGTGCCATCGGCGATGCTCAGCGTCGACGGCTGCGCGATCGCCGCCTTGATGCCGCGAACGGTCGCCTCGCCCGAGGCGATCTCGACGCTCGTTGTACCACCGGCAATCTTCACCCGCCCGGCGGCGGTGGCCGGAATGCCGGCAATGGTGGCGCCGCCGGTAAAGCCGGTCCAGTCGCCGTCGCGCTTCAGATCGACATTGATACCGCTGATTTCCGTGGTGCCCGAAGTGACCGTATCGGCCTTGATCGTGCCGGAGATCGCCGGCGCCTTGAGATAGTTGGCCACGGTGGCGTCAACCGCGATGGCCTTGGCCGCCACGTCGCCGCGCGAGACCGATGTGCTCTTGGCATCGATCGTGACCGAAGGCGTGTCGCCATCCTTGGCAAAACTGATCGTGCCGTTGATATCGCCGGTGATCGCCTGGCCCGCCAGTGCGGCAAGTGCCGAGATATCCGGCGCCTGCAGCGTCAGCATGCCGAGCGGCAGGAACTTGTCGTCGAGCGCGAGGTCGCCAGACACCTTGTTGTCACCCAGCGAAACGGAAAATCCGTTGATCGAGCGCTTGCCCTCATTCGTCACCAGCGCCGCCTTGAGGTCGAGCGGCTGGTCGTTGGCTAAACCGGTCAGCGTGACCGTGGCGGCGGGATTGGCGATGTCTGCCTTGCCGGTCGCATCGAGCTTGATGTTCTTTACCGTGTGGCCCGAAGCCGTCAGGCTGTCACTGCTGGCCGACACCGAGAAATCAGGTGCCGAGCGCGCGCCCTTGGCGGTGAGCGAGAACTCGACGCCGCCGGCGACCGGCACGCCGACCATGGGCGACAGCACCGAGACGTCGCCAAGCTTGCCCTTTACATCGGCCTGGATGTCCGTGCCTTGGGCGCTGGCTGTGCCGCTTGCGGTCAGCGAACCGGAGGTGAGTTCTATCGAGTTGGCGGCGAAGGAACCCTGCGGATCGCGCGTTGCGGTCGCGGCGAATTTCACCCGCGGGCCAAGCACCGAGGCGATCTGCGGCGGCAATGCGCTCGACACCGCGTCGGCATTCATCTTGAGCTGCATCGACATGTCAGCCAGCGCCACCGTGGCCGTCAGCGAGGCATTGAGCGCATCGCTGGTCAGCGTGCCCTTGTCGATGGTGATCGCGTCCTTGCTGACCGAACCAGCGAGATCGACAGCGACCTTGCCGGTGATTAGCGGCGCCAGCGTCGCCAGATCGGTGTTCAGACCGCCGGCCTCGATCTTGACCGTCACCGGACCGGCGCGGTTCTGGATGTCGAAGCCGTCGGAATGGATCTGCGTCGACAGATCGTCGAGCCGCGTCCCACCCGCTACGATCGAGACGAAGGACGCGCCAATGTCGACCATCGGCGCCTTGCCGTCGCCGAACGCGCGCGCCGTGGCGCCCTTGATGGCCACGGTGATCGGCTGCGCCTTGCTGCCGAGGCTGACCACCACGGGCGGGCCCTTGGCGGCGAGTTGCACGGAAAGATCGCTGGCGCCCTTCGGGTCGACAATGCCGGAGGCGGTGCCGTGCACCGCGTCGCTGTCGATGTTGGCGCGCTCGATGTCGATGCCGCCGGCGGCGGTCGCCGTTCCGGCGAGGTCGAAACTGGTCTTGCCGGCGAACAGCGGCTTCAGATTCTCCGGCAGGAAGCGCTCGAAATCGCCATCGCCCTTGGCTTCGACATGGTTACCCTTGTCAGTCAGTTGATGGCGGCCGGTGAGTTGGGTGACGATCTGGTGATCGACGAGGAAGGTGCCGACGCCGCTCCAGTTGGCCAGCGGCCCGGTGCCCGAAACGACGATGTCGACCGGCGGCGCATCCGGCAGGTTGAGGAGGTTGGCGATGATGCCGCCCGCCGGCTCCGACGCCTTGAGGTCAAGGTCCAGCTTGTCGTCGGCCGGCGCGAAATGGACCTTGGCGTCGACATTGCCTTGCTTGCCGTCGCGGCGGGTGATGTTGAGGCTCGTCCGCACCGCAAGCGGCGCTGCATCGACCTTGACCGCTCCCTTGGCCGTCAGTTCGGCGATGCCGCTGCCGGCCAGGGCCTGCCCGAGCGCGATGTCGGGAAAATCGATCTGCTTTACATCGATCGAAACCGGGAGGGTCGTCGATCCGGCTTGGCTCGGCTGTGTGCTGGCCACCGGCAGCCGCGCCAGTTCGATGCGGTCGGCGGCAATGCGGTCGGCGCTGAAATTTTTCGACAGCAGCGCCAGCGGCGACCAGTCGACGGCCACCTTGCGGGCCACCAGCCAGGCGCCCTCGCGATCTTCCAGCACGACATCATCGACCGTCAGCGCGCCCGACCAGATGCCATCGATGCCGCTGACCGTAACCTTTCGATCCGCGTTCGAAGCCAGGCTTGAAATGAGGCCGGCAAGATTTTCGCGGCCGCGTTCGGTCTTGGTCAGCACGAACAGCGCGCCGGCTGCGGCGGCCACCACGACCAGCAGCGTGTAGACGACAATGCGAAGGATGCGTTTGAATGACTTCATCAGAACGCCTGGCCAATGCCGGCATAGATGCCGAAATGCGGATCGGTCGGATCACGGTTGAGGGGGACGGCAGCATCGATGCGCAGGGGGCCGAAGGGCGTCACGTAACGCAAACCGAGACCGGCGCCGACCTTCACGTCGGAAAAATTGGGAGCCGACCTGGTCGATACGGTGCCGGCATCGACGAAGGGCACGATGCCGATCGTGTCGGTGATCGCAATGCGCATCTCGACCGAGGTCTCGAAGAAGGAGAGCCCGCCGATCGGCTGGCCATTGATGTCCTTGGGGCCGATGCCCTGATAGGAGTAACCGCGCACCGAGCCGCCACCGCCGGAATAGAAGCGCCGGTCGGCTGGAACACTCTCCAGGCCGGTACCGACGATCGAGCCGATGGCGACCCGTTCGGCAAGGACGAATTTGGAGGCCGTATCCAGTGACTGATAGGCGGACCCCTCGCCCTTCAGTTTGAGGAAGGCCGCACCGCTCAATATGTCGTAGCTGGGCTCGGCATAGGCCAGCACCCTGAATCCCCTGGTCGGATTGAGCCGGCTGTCGCGGTTGTCATAGACATATTGCAGGGGAATGCTGGCGATCAGATAGGTGTGCTTGCCGAAGGCATCGTGGATTCTCGAATAGTCGAGCGAGACTGCCGCCGAAACCGTCTGCTTCTTGTCGAGATCATAGGAGAGGCCGGTCTCGCCCTTGACCGAGAAATGGTCATAGGCGTCAGGATGTTCCAGGACGGTCTTGATGTTGGCGAAGAATTTCGACGTCGGCCCGATAACGCCCGGCTTTTCAAACATGATGCCGGCATTGTAGTTGAGCTTGGAGAGGTCATTGCTGCCGATGCCACTGATGGCGCCGTCGATGCGCAGCTTTTCCGCATGGCCGAACAGGTTCCGGTTCCCCCAATAGCCTTCCAGACCGAGCCCCTCGATGTTGGAAAAACTACCGCCCAGGCCGAAATAGCGGGGCTTGCGCTCGCTGACCTGGACGCCGATCGGAATATTGCCGTCGGCGTCGAGCTTGTCGGCTTCCTTCAGCGTCACGCTGTTGAAGACTTCGAGCGCCAGCAGCCGGTCGCGCGCATCGCTGATCTCTTGCGGAGAATATTGCCGGCCGCGCTTCAGCCCTGTCATGTATTCGGTGAAATCGCGGTCGACCTTTTCCGTGCCCGAGACCGTCGTCTCGCCATAACCGGCCACCGGTCCGGCCGCCACGGTCAGCGTCACGTCAAGCGTCGACGTGTTGTGTTCGGCGACGATCTGGCGATCCGTCACCTTGGCCAGCGGCCTGCCCTGCTCCTTCAGAGTCCGCACGATCAGCGCCTCGGCCTTGAGGACCGCGCCGGAACCGGCATCGCCGCCGGCGATCAGGCCGTAATCGGCGCTCATGAGGCCGGCCGCGTCGCCCTCGAGGTGGATATTGCCAAGGGTGAACTTCGGTCCGGTGGCGATGTTGACCGTCACCGGGATCGGCTGCGGGCCCTTGAATTCGGCGTCGGGCGGCAGGTCGTCGATCGACTTGCCGTCGATGGTGATGGTGACGACGCCCTCATAGCGGGCATCGGCATATAGGGCGGCGACCAGCTGTTCGCGGTCGCTGCGCGCCTTGGCCATCAGCCCGAGCGAACCGGACACCGGATGATCCTCGTCGCTCTTCAGCGCGGAGGCATTCTGGAGTTTCTTGAGAAGGGCCTTGTCGGCATCCGGCGCGTCGATCGTCACGGCATAGCGCAACGGATCGACGATGTCGGTGTCCTCCTTGGACGCCCCCCACAGTTTGATGCCAAAAATCTCGAAAGCCGCCGCATGCCTCGATTCGCCAACCAGCACGGTCGAGCACATGAACGCGAAAAACAGGACGCGCGGAAGCACGCGCCCTGGCGCGGTACCTCCTGACATCTGCGTTTCATGCGCCGGCATTATGAGTCCAACCTAATGTCGAAATCTAAAATTGGAATGAAGTTCTGAAGTGCTCGTAAAGGGGCCACAATCCAATTGTCTGAAATAGGCAGGGCTTGGAATTCACACCTTTTGCGTCTCCGCAAGAAAGCGTGATCCCCCAATCCTGTGGAGGTACTACCGGTCATTCGCCGGAAAGGGAACCGTTGGCAGGCGGAACCTGCCGCGTCCTCGTGTTGACAAGCCCGACTGAAGCTTGATCATGGCTGGACGTTGGAGCGACATGCGTCCATTGGGACGTACAAAGTACGGTTTGGGATTTTGAACCATCGCATCGTGTTTTTCGAAGATCGATTCCGATCTTCGCGCTGATGCGAAAGCAGTGTCTGGGAGGGTATTATGGCAATGCGCGCGGCTCGTGGCCTGTCGATCCTGATCCTTCTGTTTTTCGCCTGGGGAGGCATCGCGCAAGCGGCCGAGGCCCGGCGAATCGCAACCACCGACAACTCCGACTATTTTGGATTCGATCTTCGGTCCGATCAGAATGTCACGCTCGACCAATGCAAGACGACATGCCTGGGTGACCCAGCCTGCCGCGCCTTCACCTATAACACCAAGGCCAAATGGTGTTTTCTCAAATCCGACTATAATTCCCTGAAGCCGTTCACCGGCGCCGTCGCCGGCAAGGTCGTCAATGTCGACGGCGATCCCGATATCGGCGCCCCGCCCGCCATCGCCTTCTTTCCAGATTGGATGGCCGACCAGGCGCAGCAATACCGCAACAAGCTGCTGGGCCCCGGCTACATCAAGCCCACGGATGGGCTGACGGCGCTGATGACCGCGGCCGAACAATCGGCTCGCACTGGCGACCACCGTTCGGCGATGCTGAGATATGAAGGCGCGGTGTCGGTCATGCCCGATGACGGCAAGCTCTGGCTGGAGTTGGCGCGCGAAACGCTGGCCGTGCAGCCCGCCGCCAACACCTCCGAGGCGTCGACCCTGCCCACCAACGCCACCTCGGCCGCCTTCAATGCCTACAAGCTGTCCCGCACGACCAATGTCCGCGCCGAAGTGTTGGCGCTGCTCGGCTCCGGCCTCGACAAGCGCGAACTTTTCCGGCCCGCGCTGCAGGCCTACGAGGCGAGCCTCGCGCTGGTCAATTCGGCCGCCGTCAAGGCCGACTATGAGGACCTGAAGGCGCGCAAGGGTTTCCGCGTCATCGATCACTCCGTCGACGCCGACACCAGCGCGCCGCGCATCTGCGCCCAGTTTTCCGAGGACCTTGTCAAGACCGGCGTCGACTACGCCCAGTTCGTCACGGTCGACAACGCTCCGCCGAAAGGCATCGAGGCCAAGGACAAGCAGATCTGCGTCGAAGGGCTCGAACACGGCCAGCATTACGACGTGACCTTCCGCGCCGGCCTGCCGGCCGCGATCGGCGAGGTCACCGCCGCTCCCGTGGTGCTGTCGATCTACGTGCAGGATCGCGCGCCATCGGCACGCTTCACCGGCGACAGCTTCGTGCTGCCCGCCGGCGCGCGGCGCGGCATCCCGCTTGTCACCGTCAACATGAACGTCGCCCAGATGAAGCTCTACCGTATCGGCGACCGTTCGCTGGCCCAGCTTCTCTCCGGCTACCAGTTCCTGCGTCAGCTCGACAGCTATGACGTCTCCAACATTTCCGACCAGATGGGCGCGCCGGTCTGGCAGGGCCAGCTTGACATCGCCAGCGACCTCAACAAGGAAGTCACCACCTCCTTCCCGGTCGACCAGGCCCTGCCGCAGCGCAAGCCCGGGGTCTACGTGTTGACCGCCAAGGCCGTCGACGGCCATGGCGACGACAGCAATTCGATCGCCACGCAATGGTTTGTCGTCTCCGACATCGGCCTGTCGACCTACACGGGCCAGGATGGGCTCAATGTCTTTACCCGATCGCTAGGATCGGCCAAGCCGATTGCCGGCGCTGAACTGACGCTGCTGGCCAAGAACAACGAAATCCTCGGCACCGCGACGTCGGATGCAGAGGGCCACGCGATCTTCAACCCCGGCCTGACGCGCGGCGAAGGTGGCATGGTGCCGGCCGTGCTGATGGCCAAGCAGGGTGACAACGACTTCGTCTTCCTGGACATGGGTCGCGCCGGCTTCGACCTGTCCGACCGTGGCGTCACTGGACGTCCGGCGCCGGGCGCGCTCGACGTCTATGCCTGGACCGAACGCGGTATCTATCGCGCCGGCGAGGAGGTGCATGTCGCAGCCCTCGCCCGCGACGAGTCCGCCAAGGCAGTAGAGAACCTGCCGCTGACCTTCATCTTCTCGCGCCCCGACGGCGTCGAGGATCGCCGCATCGTCAGCGACGGCACATCCGCCGGCGGCCATGCCGTCGACCTGGCGCTCCAACCCAATGCCATGCGCGGCACCTGGACGGTTGCCATCCATACCGATCCCAAGCAGCCGGCCGTCGCCAGCCAGATGTTCCTGGTCGAGGATTTCGTGCCGGATCGCATCGAGTTCGACCTCACCGCCGACAAGCAGGAGATCGCGCGGGGCGAAACCGCCAATGTTACCGTCGACGGTCGTTTCCTTTATGGCGCGCCGGCCGCAGGTCTTGCGCTGGAAGGCGAACTGACGCTGTCGACCGCCCGCGACTGGGACCGCTTCAAGGGCTACGTCTTCGGCCTCGCCGACGAACAGTCGGCCCAGCCATCGGTCACCCCGTTCACCGACCTGCCGGTCGTCGGCGACAACGGCAAGGCGACCTTCCCGGTCTCGGTCGACCAGATGCCTTCGACCACCAAGCTGGTTAACGCCAAGGTCACGGTGCGCATGCGCGAAACCGGCGGCCGCGCCGTCGAGCGTTCGCTCAACATCGGCATCCGCCCGCAGGGCCACATGGTCGGCATCCGCCCGGATTTCGACGGCGGGGAGGTGCCGCAAGGCGGCGTGGCGAAATTCAGCCTGATCGCCGTCGATCCCGACGGCAAGCGCGAGGCGCTGAAGGGCGCGCAGTGGTCGCTGGTCAAGGTCGAACGCAATTATCAATGGTACCGCTCCAACAACTCCTGGAACTACGAGCCGGTCACCTTTCACCAAATCGGTCGCCAACGGCCAGGTCGACCTGACCGCCGATGGCGAAGCCACGGTTTCGGTGCCGGTCGACTGGGGCCAGTACCGGCTTGAGGTCGCGACAGCCGATCCCGAGGGACCGGCGACCAGCTATGAGTTCGACGCCGGCTGGTATGTTTCGTCCACCACCACCGAGACACCGGACGGGCTGGAGATCGCCCTCGACAAGGACACCTATGCGGCGGGTGAAGTCGCCAAGCTCAAGGTCTCTCCGCACTTTGCCGGTGAACTCCTCATCACCATCGGCGCCGACAAGCTGGTGAAGACCGTAACGGCAAGCGTGCCGGCCGGCGGCAGCACCGTCGATATCCCGGTTGGCAACGACTGGGGCGCCGGCGCCTATGTCACGGCTACCCTGTTCAGACCCGGCGACGCGCAGGAATCGCGCATGCCGGCACGCGCCATCGGCGTGAAATGGCTGAAGGTCGATCCGGGCTCGAAGAAGCTCGCGGTCACCCTGACGCCGCCGGACAAGACCGTGCCGCGCCAGCAGCTGTCGATCCCGGTTGCGGTCGCCGGCGTGCAGCCGGGCAGCAACGCCTACGTCATGGTTGCCGCCGTCGATGTCGGCATCCTCAACCTGACCAACTACAAGGCGCCTGATCCGGAGAACTGGTTCTTCGGCCAGCGCATGCTTGGCCTCGAGGTGCGTGACCTCTACGGCCGCCTGATCGATGGCTCGCTGGGCACCACCGGCAAGCTCAGGACCGGCGGCGACGGCGCCAACATGCAGTCGCAAGGCAGTCCGCCGACCGAAAAGCTGGTGGCCTTCTTCTCCGGCCCGGTCCAGCTCGACGCCGACGGCAAGGCGCGGATCGACTTCGACATTCCCCAGTTCAACGGCACCGTGCGCGTCATGGCCGTCGCCTGGACCAAGGAAGCCGTCGGCCACGCCCAGACCGACGTCATCGTGCGCGATCCCGTGGTGATCACCGCCGGCCTGCCGCGCTTCCTGGCACCGGGCGACGCCGCAATCATGCGGCTCGACGTCGCCGACACCGATGGTCCGGCCGGCGACTATAAACTGTCGATCGACACCACCGGCGACCTGTCGACCGGTGACAAGCCCCTGCCCGAAAAGCTGACGCTGGCGCAGGGCAAGCGGCAGACGCTGACCGTGCCGTTGATCGCCCAGACGGCGGGCAACGCCTCGATCACCATCAAGCTTGCCCATGCCGACGGCACCAATGTCGAGCAGACGCTCTATGTGCCGGTGCGCCCGGCGCAATTGCCCGTCACCACCCGCATGGTTGTAGATCTCAAGGGCAATGGCGGCTCGCTGCGCGTCGACAAGGAGCTGCTTGCCGCAAGCCTGCTCGACGGCGCTTCCGTCAGCGTCGGTGTTTCGCAGGCCGCCGCCTTCGACGTGCCGTCGCTGCTGATGACGCTCGACCGCTACCCCTATGGCTGCGCCGAGCAGACCACCAGTCGCGCCATGCCGCTGCTCTATGTCAACGACATGGCCTCGAGCATAGGCATGGCCAGCGATCCAGACCTGCATGGCCGCATCCAGGAAGCCATCTACAAGGTGTTGAGCTACCAGGCCTCGGCCGGCAGCTTCGGCCTGTGGGGTCCGGGCTCGGGCGACCTCTGGCTCGACGCCTATGTCACCGACTTCCTGACCCGGGCGCGCGAGCAGAAATACGACGTTCCGAGCCTGGCGATGAGCCAGGCGCTGAACAATCTGCAGAACGCGATCGGTTACGACCAGAGCGTCCAGGATCGCGGCAGCGAGATCG